>NZ_JABERK010000014.1:0-85592 GCF_013004315.1 Acinetobacter sp. ANC 5378 | reverse complement strand
CATTTGAATGATTTCTTCTTGGTCTACGTGCCATAAAATACTCCATATATTGATGTTTATAACATCATTTGGGGAGCAAAATATCACTTATAAGTGTTGTTCAAATTTCCTGATCCACCTCTATCTGTCAGCGCAATTTTAGGCAAGGGTCTCCATGTTTCGTCGTTACTCGC
Source organism: Acinetobacter sp. ANC 5378 (assembly GCF_013004315.1). NCBI lineage: Bacteria > Pseudomonadati > Pseudomonadota > Gammaproteobacteria > Moraxellales > Moraxellaceae > Acinetobacter > Acinetobacter sp. ANC 5378. Next base: position 85,419 of record NZ_JABERK010000014.1, on the reverse strand, counting down.
GTCATTTAAAACTCTTTCATAAATCCGCTCTACGATAATTTCTGTGCCACAACTACTTGTAGCACTTACCTCTTTTAATTTATGAAGTTTAGGCATTTTTATGTCTCTGTTATTTTTCCTAGATATTATAAAAGGTACTCAGTAAAAATTGTAAATTTTATAATTAGATATGTAATAGTTTCTTTATAACTAGAAACTTATTTTATATTTTCAGGAGGATTGAAAATTAATGCTTCTTACCCATTTGACTAATTTTTTTCACACTTACCACTCTTTCGGATTCTATTGTTACGGCATAAAAATCATATTCATCTATCTGAATGCAAATTATTAGTTTTAGGAAATTGGAAATATTTTCTCCAAACAAAAAAAATCCATGCTTTGGAAAGCATGGATATAAAACTAAGAACACCTTGGGAGGTGCAGAAACTACAGCTAGTTTCTGTAGATTATTTTGTATACTAATCCAGTAATTTACAGTGGCGAAATATACCAAAAATTAAAATAATATTAATTAAATCAAATTATCAGACAAACTAAATTAATAATTTAGAGCAAATAAAAAGCTCGATCAATGACTGAATAGCCACTAATTTTGTAGACACCTTTTAGTTAGATAAAATGGCTAATTAACGAGGTGCTTATGAGCAGTAAACGATATCCTGAAGAATTCAAAATTGAAGCAGTAAAGCAAGTTACCGAGAAAGGTTATAGTGTGGCCGAGGTTGCTGCGCGTTTAGGTACAACTACACATAGTTTATATGCCTGGATTAAACGCTATGATCCTCAACAACCCAAAGTTACTCAATCGGCAGATCCAACTGCAGAGCTAGTAAAGCTCAGAAAAGAACTGCAAAGAGTAACTGAAGAACGGGACATCTTAAAAAAGGCCGCGGTGTACTTCGCAAGCCAGTCCAAATGAGGTACGCCTTTATTCGGGACAACCAGCATATATGGCCGATCCGTCGTTTGTGTTCAACTCTAGATGTTCATCATAGTGGTTATTATGCATGGCTAAAGCAGCCTATCAGCAAGACAGCCCAGAAACGGCAACGACTTTCAGGACTGATTAAACAGTTTTGGTTAGAATCTGGTGGAGTTTACGGCTATCGCAAGATTTACTGTGATCTGAAAGATGTGGGTGAGAATTGTGGGATTAATCGAGTGCATCGGTTGATGAAAGTTGATGGACTTAAATCACAGCGTGGCTATCGCAAACCTAGAACTCATGCAGGTACTCCGTCGGTTGTTGCTGCAAACACTTTAGACCGCCAATTTAATCCAGCGCAGCCGAACCAATTATGGGTGACTGATATTACCTATATCCGTACCCATGAAGGATGGCTGTATCTCGCAGTGGTAATCGACCTGTTCTCACGACTTGTAGTTGGCTGGTCTATGAAATCCAGAATTACGACAGATCTGGTTTTAGATGCGTTATTAATGGCTCTATGGCGGAGAAAACCACAGAATAAAGTTCTGATTCACTCTGACCAAGGCAGTCAATATACGAGCCATGAATGGCAAACATTCCTTAAGCAGCACAATCTGGAATGTAGTATGAGTCGTAGAGGAAATTGCCATGATAATGCTGTTGCTGAGAGTTTCTTTCAGTTGTTAAAGCGAGAAAGAATTAAGAAGAAAATATATGCATCAAGAACTGAAGCTAGGTCTGATATCTTTGAATATATTGAGATGTTCTACAATTCAAAACGCAGACATGGTTCCAATGGTCAGCGTTCTCCATTAGATTATGAAAAGGCCCATCAAAAGATGGTTAGGTGTGTCTAGAATTTTGGTGGCTATTCACATCACCATTCCACATCTCGATAAGGTTCGCTTGGCAACTTCAGTAGAACCCCTAGCGTCAATTTTCTTGATGATCTGAAGAATCTCAGGTGCCTCAATCTGGTTAATACGCTTATTAGCAAGAGCAATATAGAGCTCATCTAATGAAGCTCGAACATTACTGATATGTTTGGATGACCAAGTTTCTTTTTGATTATTGAACCAATCTTCTGCAACCTCCTTAAAATAAGGCTGCTTTTCTTGGGCCTCAACTGTATTCTTGAGTTTATATCTCAGATCAAGCGCGATCTCCCTTGCACGCTTTAGACTCACTTCAGGATATATACCTAATGCTTTAGACTTCCGTTGTCCATTTTCCGTATACAGGATAGACCAATATTTCTTACACATTACATCAGTAAGTGACATATCTTTGTCCCACGTAATTAAACTTATTTAGTGGGTCAAATTGTCCCAATATTGACCCACTAACAGCAAAGATGAGGTCAAATGGGATCAGACTATATCGGACAAACAGGCATAAAAAAAAGCCTTTAAACATTGAGTTTAAAGGCTTTTTTAGATTCCGATGGATTGCTTCGGAAAGAATTTTGGTGGAGGTGGCGGGAGTTGAACTCACTAGGGTTCAACTCTATCGAAATCTATTATATATAAGCCTTTGTATTTTCAGTTATTCATCTAATTTCGTTTGATAGTCTTTGATAGATATTTAAAAAAGTGTGGCAAAAAATGTGGCAAGCATATCCAACTAAACACACATCTTATATGTGTACATGATGTATACAAGATGGTGTCAATTGAACTCAAAACTTAAACTAATGATTATAAAAATTATTTTCAAAAATTAAAAATCCTGTACCCAAATTTGATTTAGTGGATTTAGCCAAGTTAACCAGCCACTGCTTTTAGTCTATATACTTTGTATGGTAGCAATGAATTAAAAACAGTACTGGTCATAAATAGCTAAAAATTATTTGATCTGACTCAAGCAATAACTTAGCTTTTCCAATAATTCATCCGCATTTGATTGATTAAAAATAAGTGGTGGACGAATTTTCAGTACGTTGTCATATGGCCCCATTGTGCTGACTAATATGCCTTGCTCTTTTAAGTTATTAACCAATTGCTTAGTTTCTAAAATAGCGGGTGTCTTAAGGTGTTTATCAGATACCATTTCAAAACCAATCCAAAGCCCAACACCACGCACATCATCAATTAAATTATATTTATTTGCATAATGTCTTAAACCTGTACGGATATAATCCCCCACCTCAGAGGCATTCTTTAATAATTGTTGCTCTTCAAATACATCTAGCACCGCATTCGCTGCAGCTGCAGCAACTTGTGCACCAGCAAAGGTATTAAAATAGAAATTCTTTTGACGAAATCTTTCAAAGAGTTCTGCATGAGCTACTAACGCAGCAATCGGATAACCATTGCCCATTGGTTTTCCCATCGTGGCAATATCAGGTACAAATCCCATATATTCATGTCCCCACATCAATCCTGTTCGACCAAATCCCGCTTGGACCTCATCTGCAATCACAAGACCACCTTCAGCATGAACTAAATCTGTGACTTTTTGCAGCAAGGTCGCCGGTACATCAGGTAAGCCTTCATTGGCAAACAAAGAACAGAAAATGATCCCTGCAAAACCCACCCCACTCTTCTTAAATGCATCAATCTGAACTTGCACTTGCTCTAGGTAAGCATTAATCAAAGCTTCACCACTTAAGCCATTTAATGGTCTATAAGTTTCTGGGAATGGAATCATCTGCACATCATCATAATTTTGACGATCCTGTGCTGCTTTAAACAGGGGGGATACGCAGTCCACGGCTGCGGTATTCCCATGATAAGCATAATTTGAACAAATGATGCCTTGGGCTTCAGTTACCTGACGCACAATCCGTAATGCTTGGTCATTCGCTTCTGAACCTGAACATGTAAAGATGATTTGATCAAAACCCGCTTTAAATGTGGCGAGTAATCGCTCACCATAACTCACAATATTGTCACTTAAATAACGGCTATGCACATTCAGTATTTGCGCCTGTTCATAGATCGCTTGAACCACGTGTGGATTACAATGTCCAACAACAGGAATATTGTTATAACAATCTAAATAGGTTTTACCATCAGCATCGTAAAGATAAACACCTTCTCCTTTCACTAAATGTAAAGGTTGTTGATAAAACAATGGGGATTGCCCCATGACACGTTTACGACGCATTAATAGAGAATTATTGATTTGATGCACTGAACTATTCATATTTTAAGCGCCTTTTTTATATAAACTTTGATGATCAAAAACTTGATTTGCTAGATATTGTTTTGCAAATTCAATTGTATCGATGGTGTATTGGACACCCATTTCCTGGGCAAGCTCTGTATCTGGATGTGAACCTGCCCACCCCATAATCACAAGTCGTCTTAACAGCATAAATACTGGAATTTCAGCTAAATCTGCTTCAGACAATGGCGCAACTTCTAAATAACCATCAAGCCATGAATGAATAATTTCATCTCGTTGCTCATGAAGTTCTAAAAATGTCATAGATGATGCGAGATCATATAAGTACCACCCAAAACCACAATCGTCGAAATCCAGTATTTTGGTTTTACCCTCGTGAACAAAAAGATTGGCAGTTCTAAAGTCAGAATGAATTAATCCATAGCGATCATTAGATTGACCATAACGATGCAAACGCTTTTCCATATAGGCAGCAGCTTTTTCAACAATTTCTATGCCCTGAATGTTTGCAGCAAAACCTGTTTTCCAATGCCCCCAATTTGGTTTTAGACCAAAAGCACCATCCAAATCCCAATGTAAGCGCTCAAAATATTCAGGTCTTTTCCATTGCTTTGCATGAACGTGTAACTTTGCTGTCATTGCACCCAATTGATTAAAAGCAGCGACTAAATCTTCTGATTCGGGATGTTTTCCTTCAATAAAATGGAACAGTGCCATCGTACGCAGGGTATTGGTTTTTGGTTCATCAATAAACTGTAAAACATCTCCATCTAATCCTTCGATTGCGAGTGGTGTTTCAAGTCCTGTCTCTTCTCGCAGTGCTTTCATCCAAGCTAGTTCGGAACGAATTCCATTTTCAGTATGATAGTCAGGGCGATTCACTCGAAGTACCCATTTTTGTTCTTCATCTGACACAAGAAAGGTGGCATTTTCAGAGTAACTCAACAGCTTCAGTGATGCCTCTGGTGTAATATTCCATCGAGGTAAAGCCTGCTGAATCAGTGTTTCAAGATAATCTACTGGTTCTAGTTGAATCATGTCCTTAACCTCCTTACTTTGCTAAAGTGTGCGTTTTTTTCACACTCATCATCTTGCTGAAGTATTGGCTACCCATACACACCATCAAAATCAGGAATGGTCCAAGCACCACAAGATCAAACTTAAATGCAGTCACGAATAACAGTGATGATGCAATTAACATGACATACCCTAAATACACTCCACCAATCGCTTTGTAAGGACGTTCTACATGTGCTTGACTACGACGTAGGTAAATAAATGCTGCGCTAGTAAGTACATAAGTGAAGGTAAACATCACAACAACACCGAGCATCACACGTTCAGGATCAAGTAATGAGATACCAAAGCCTGCAATCGCCACAAAGAGTACTGAATAAACAGGTGTGCCACTTTGATTCACTTTGGCAATTACTGATGGAATGACACCTTCACGTGCCACATCAAATAGTTGGCGAGATGCTGAATAGACAATAGAGAAGAAGCCTGCCAATAAGCCAAGTAGAACGCCAAAGGTCACTATATTTTTTAAAACAACTTGTTCTGTAGCAATACCCGCTAATAATGGATCTAACACGCTCGTAAGTTGACTTGTACCCACTGCACCTGGTGCAGCAAGTAATAAACATGTTGCTGTTGAAGCTAATATTAATAGCCCTAGTGTTAATCCTTTAGGTACATCTTTCGCAGGATTCTTGGTTTCTTCTGAACATGACACGGTATGTTCAATACCGACGAACATCCATAGTGCAAATGGAATCGCTGCTGCAATTCCCACTAAAGAAATTGGCATATTCGAAATTTCTAAATTATCTGCATTAAATGATGGTGCAACACCACCAGAGAAGATAAACAAAGTTGCAACGGCAATTGCACCTACAATTAAGGTGATCGAAACTAAATCTTTTGCACCACGTAAACTAATCGCTACAACAAAGACAAATAAAATCAGTTTGATGAGTGATTCATTCATAGTGAATAGTGAAGAGGCATAGCCCACAATAAAAGTGGCAACCACACCTGCACATGAAATAAGTGCTAAACCAATCGTGATGCCTGAGAAAGATCCTGCCAAATGGCCAAATGCACGACGTACAAAAGAACTCAACCCACCTGCATTAGGCCAAGCCGCTGCAAGCTCAGAAATACATTGAGTGAAACCCAAATAAAACATAAACATAATAGCGAAAGCGATACACATATTGCTCCAACCATATTCCAAGCCAAAATTCCAACCTGAAAATTGGCCTGCAATGACGATGGAGACCCCTATGGCTGTGACCATATACCAACTTAAAGTGCCTTTTTTGAGTGACATACTTCTTCTCTCCCAATCTCTAACTTCCACCTTTTGGATGACATTTTTCAACTAGTTTTATGTCATCCAAATCAGCAAAGTGATTCGTTGTTATTTATTTCGATGTATGAATTGTGGAATGAAGTTAAAAAATCATTTAACAAAAATTGTTCTTTTTAGAGTTTATTTTATGGCACCAAATTTGCTTAATGTTTTGGTTAGTTCAACAGTAAAATTCGACTGCCATGTTTGAATCCCAAAAAAACAATCAAATTACTCCACCTTTGTATTTTAATGATGCAGACGAACAAGCTCTGTTCATTCAAGGCTGGGATCAACAATACGAACAAATTAGCATGGGCAAGTTTAGTGGTCGTTTGCAGGAGTTATGGCTGGGGGATATTCAATTTATTTTGGAAGGTTGTAGTCAATCTGTGCATCAAATTGGTGCTTCTTGGCATGATTCACGCTGTTTTATCCTTCCTATTCAGCAGGAAGGTGTCTCATTCTTTCGTAATCAAGTAGTTGATATTGACACTCCTATGACACTAAATCCAAATGAGATTATGGATTATCGCACCTGTAGCAATAATTTAACGATTGGCATTGCGATCCCAAATCAAATTATGGATGCACTCTCTTGTCTCGAAGAATGTGAAAATCTCAATGATTTTTTCTGCTTACATCCTCATTTACATGCCAATACTGCCCAATTTAATGAATTAAAATCACTGTTAATACACCTTTTCAGCCATGCTACAGCACATGCAGAACTTCCTTCATCAGTAAATGAACACTTTATTTTGGATGAAATTTTTTGCTTACTGTTCTCTTCATTCAGTATTTATGAAAATACTCTCGCAAAGAAAATTTATTCTCACAAAAAAATTGTAAATCATGTCAAAGAGTTAATTCTCGAAGATCCCTCTATTCCCCCTTCTATGACAGAGATATGCAAAGAAGTGGGTGTTAGTCAGAAAGTGCTTCAACACTGTTTTCATGAAATTATGGGAACAAGCCCTGCTCAATATTTAAAGGCAGTTCGTTTAAACAGAGTTCGGCGGGACTTAAAAAAAGCAGATCATAGAATCGAATCGGTACAAGATATTGCCTGCAAATGGGGCTTCTGGCATGCCAGTAATTTCACTTCAAACTATAAAACGATGTTTGGTGAATTACCTTCGGAAACTTTAATTCATTAATCATTATTGTTATATATCAAAACAACTTTATATTTTTAAATCAACTGATTGAGCAACACAGTCAATGCCAATCGATTGGGTACATCTAATTTTTCAAATATTCTATTGGTATTGATTTTAACTGTGCCGACTGAAATGCCCATTTGTTCTGAAATATCCTGATTCGCATAACCTTTTAATATCAAAAAACAAAGCTGTTTTTCACGATAAGTTAATGCTGCTTGATCTAGATAATTTGCAATCACTTTATTTTTAATACCTTCAATATTAAAAATATTGGTTTTAAGAATATTATAAAGTGCTTGATTTGACGTTAAATCTTTTTTCTTCTCTTCATTTGGATTTGTAATCGCTATACCTGCAAATGCATGGTCATTTTCCCAAAACACAACTTCAAAAATTTCATTGATATTTAAATCTGCTGTGAAGGTTTTATAGCGATGTATGTCTAGCGTTGTGTCTGGAATTGAATTGAGATAGTTCATGTTGTCATGACTCTTCAGAAAGTAGTCAACATTTAAAGGATCACAATCTTGAAAATGGTGATGATATTTATGAATGAATTCCTTTGGAGCTTCAATATTATGATGAATTTGAGCCTTACGTTGATCTTCATCAATCCAATAAAACATCGCACCTTCAGCATCTAGATAGTTTTTTGCCAAAAGTAGTGAGTTTTCAATAATTAAGTTTTCTTTTAGCATATCTTTCGTAGCTCATATACTTTCCAATATATAAGTAGCAATTAATATGCCAGTCAGATAAATTAATTCTTGGAACTTTGCTTTTAAATAATATTTACACATAGAAGAAGCCTCTCATCTGAATATATTGTCTTCATCTAACAACTATTCAAGTGAGAGGTATTTAATAAATTTAAAGATTAAACGTGCTCACCAACCTCTTTTGCATATTCTTTAATGACATCATTTCCTGAAGCAACCGTGACATTTAGACCTGCTGAATGTCTCTCTTCCTTACCTCTAAATACATCTAGCGGGTCTTCGAAGTCACGTACATAGCCTAATGCAAAGCATGCACATTGATATCCCATTAGCTTTAATAATTCATCATCTAATGTTTGTGCAATTTCTGGTGGTGTAGCTAAATATTGATTTTCTTCCTGTCTTAACCAGCCAGCACAATAATTCACATTGATTGCTTGACGAATTTTATCTGTATTGTTCGTTCCAGCACCATGGTAAATTTTACCTGTATAGATGAGTACTGAACCTTTACTCATTTCAGCAGGAATTGTTTGTTCTTGCACAAATTTTTGTCGAGCTCCTACATACATACTGTTTGGAACTACACGTGTTGCTCCATTTTCTTCAGTGTATTCAGTCATTGCCCATAGTGTGTTGAACTGTGGTTCAAAATCATCTGGAAACTCAAAAAAATCCCAAGTTAATTGATCTTGATGTAAAACTTGAGCTGGCGAACCAGGATTAACAGTAATAATTTGCGTCAGCTGCAACTGTATTGTAGATGATTTATGCAAATGTTTTTTCGCTGCCGCCAACATAAGGGGATGTGTAATAATTTTTTCACGAGCTGTTTTAGAACGTGCAACAAGAGCACCTGTTCGCTGGATTTTTTTACCTAAAAATACATCTTCTCCATATGGACTAGAATAAACATGTTCATGTGTTTCTTCTGCGATACAATCCATCACCTCAGGCGAAACTAAATTTTCAATAATACAATGACCATGTTCTTTTAATGCTTGTGCAACTTCATCAGCAGTTGCTGTATTCGGTAAACGGATAAGACCCATTGTTATTGTCCTTTTAAACTTGTTTTCGATGATTCAAAGTTAAGGCAAAACAAGAGACGTAGCATCTAACTAAAGTTATATAATTTTATAATTCCTAATTTTTTACCAACAGCAATTCAGTCACATCTTAAGGGTGGCATCAATTAAATTTGGAAGCCAACCCATTAATTTTATTGAGTAAAAAAAATTAATTGCCCCAAATTAGATTTAATGCATTAAATCACTTTAAAATCTTGTTCAAATCCGAATTCAGGATTTGAAATGGCGTACGGCATTATAACAGAACATTATACTGAAAAATAATTGCAATGTTATAACGTTACAATTAATTCCTTGTGATATTAATCATCACATCAACCTCAGTATAGTTCAATTTTTTAATTTGTATTTTTGCTTAGGACTCTTAGGCTTATCAGGAAGGGTACGTTCAACCACACCTGCTTCTAATGCTGGAGTTAAATAATTTTTTTGGAATGTTGCTCGGTGGGACAAGTCTAATAGAGCCATCAGCTCAGTTAGGCTATATTCCTTCTGCTCCATATTCTGGATTAGACGTTTAACTTGATCGCTAACTTGTACGCTAGCTTGAGCGGTATCTTGATCGCTGGCATCAGAACTGAGTATTGCATCTAGAATCATCTGCAAAATAAACTCAATAAAAGGTGCAGAATCTGAGCGATCTGTACTCGCTTGCAATGCATCGTAATAAGCTTTTTGGTTTTGATAAATCAAGCTTTCTACAGGGATATTGAGAAAAATTGGATTCCACTGGCTTAAGATTAAAGTTTGCCATAAACGCCCCATACGCCCATTGCCATCAGCAAATGGGTGTATAAACTCAAACTCATAATGAAATACTGAACTCTGAATTAATGGGTGCTCATTGCCTTCATCCAACCACTGCAATAATTCTCCCATTAAACGGTGGACTTGATTTGCAGGCGGAGCCATATGCACGACTTGATCCCCTGACATCACACCAACACCACCATGACGATACTGTCCAACATCATCAATCAGTCCTGTCATCAATATTTGATGTGCTTTCAGCAAATGCGATTCTTGATCAGGATTCCAATCTTGAATTTCTTCATATGCCTTTAGGGCATTACGTACCTCTTGAACTTCTTTAGGTGGAGCGATAATGGGCTTGCCATTCAGGATCGCTGTGATTTGCTCTGTACTCAAGGTATTTCCTTCAATCGCTAAAGACCCTTGAATCGTTCGAATACGATTGGCTTTTCGCAATTTAAGGCTATCTTGGATTTGGGTTAATGCAGTCAAACGCCCTATTGATTCACTAATTTGTGCAATCAAGTGAATAATTTTAGAGGTAATCGTATAAGGCGGTTGATATTTCATGCCATTCCTAATTGATGTAAAAACAAAGTACAGTTTATTAAACTCTAAAATATTAATATTTCATAGCTTAGTGAGTAATACCTACTACAAGCATGCTGGTTTTTTCTATCCTGAAACAGTGAGATAACTAATCAGTTATTCTTTTAAATTCTGCTTTGCTTTATCTTTATTTTAAATATACGCAGGAAATTGCATTGTTCAAAGTTATTGATGGGTTAAAAAATAAGCTTGATCAGAAACGACCTCTTTCTGACCTTATGTCTAAAAATTTACAAGAATATCTTATTCTGCATTGGACATACCATTCTAATGCAATCGAAGGTAATGCACTAAGACTGCTAGAAACCAAAGTCGTTTTAGAAGGCATCGCTGTAGGTGGTAAAAAATTAAAAGATCACTTCGAGGTAATTAATCATAGAGATGCTATCTACTACGTTGAAGATATCATCAAAAAAGAAGAGCCTTTTTCTGAGTGGCAAATTTGCAATATCCATCAATTGATTTTAAAAAATATCGATGATGACAATGCTGGACGCTATCGCCAGCAAAATGTACTCATTTCAGGTACTACTAACACGCCGCCAGATTACACATTACTGAATGATAAAATGGCTCAATTAGTAGATTGGTATAATACACAAGCAGATCTAATGCATCCAATTGAACGAGCTGCAAAAGTACATGCAGACTTCGTAGGCATACATCCTTTTATTGATGGTAATGGATGTACATCACGACTTCTGATGAATCTTGAATTACTAAAAGCTGGCTATCCGCCTTGTGTAATTACTGTAGAAAATTACTTGGCTTACCATGAAGCTCTTGATCAGTGGATGGCATATGGTAAAACCAAGTCTTTCATTCAATTGGTTGTTGATGGTGTATTAGAAGGATTTAAACCTTATCAATTTGTTTTAGAAATTTAAAAAACCTTTTTTGTATTAATCTTTATGCAATTGACTTATACCTCTTAGCCCGTATGCTAATACTTAACAAGGAATATATAATAAAGATCAGTTGTAGGAACACTCAAATGGCTCAAACGGTTCGTCTCAAGGATTGGGATAAGAGTTCACCAGGTATTTCCGAAATTTCATCGAGACTACGTTTCTCTTTTGAAACAGGACAGATTTGGTTAGATGAAGAACGCATGATGTTAATGCATTCCTCAGCATTAACGGTTTTAAGAAAAGAACTGATTGATACCCTAGGCATTGAACGTACCCGAGGAATTTTGACTCGAATTGGCTATGCGGCTGGATTACGTGATGCGGAAATGGTTAAGGCAAGTTATAAAGATTTATCAGATCTAGAACTCTTGCATAAAGGTCCCTTATTACATGCCTTAGAAGGTATGGTGAAGGTAGAGTTAAAAGATGTAGAAATTGATATTAAAAATGGTCGATATCATATTGATGCAATTTGGCGAAATTCCCTTGAACACCAAATTCATCAAGGTTTATTTGGTCCTTCTCATTATCCCATCGCATGGAATGAGCTCGGTCATGCTACTGGATATGTGAGTGGCATCATGAATCGTTTCATTCTGCACAAGCAGGTAGAAATTACTCCTTTAGGACCTCGCTTTGTAGGCAAACCTATTGAAGAGTGGGATGAGGTTGCAGATGAACTTAAATACTATCAATCTGATTCAATCGTAGAACATCTACTGACCTTGCAGGATCAGGTAGAAGACTTACGCAAATCCTTACCCCAGCCTATTTTACCCAGTGATGTGATTGGAGATTCTCCACGTTTTCAAGAAGCTTGGTCGCTAGCAAAAAAAGCATCTTCAAGTACTGTGACTGTGCTTTTGTTAGGAGAAACAGGGGTAGGAAAAGATGTATTTGCAAATGCTATTCATAATTCCAGCCCTCGAGCTAACCAGTCCTTTGTGGCGGTGAATTGTGGAGCTCTTCCCAATGACTTAATTGAATCTGAATTATTCGGCATTGAAAAAGGTGCTTATACAGGAGCACAGACATCAAGAGAAGGACGGTTTGAACGTGCAGATGGTGGTACTTTATTTTTAGATGAAGTCGGTGAGTTAAGTCTTAAAGCTCAGACTCGATTACTTCGTGCCTTACAATCGGGTGAAATTGATCGTCTAGGCGGGACTGAAACACGTAGAGTCAATGTGCGAGTCATTGCAGCAACTAACGTAGATTTAGCAGAAGCTGTAGCTCAAGGTACTTTTAGAAAAGACTTATATTATCGACTCAATGTTTTTCCAGTTTCCATTCCTCCTTTAAGAGAGAGAAAGGATGATATTTTAGCTTTAGCGGAACGCTTCATTGATAAATTCTCTGCTAGAGAAGGCCTCCGTATAAAAGGCTTAACAGACAAAGCCATACATGCCCTACAATCTCATGATTGGCCTGGAAATATTCGTGAATTAGAAAATGTAATTGAAAGAGGAATTATTCTAGCTTCGCAGGATAGCTTCATCGATGCTTCTATGCTATTTCCTCCTTCTTATACAACCTTATTGGAGGAAAATATAACGGTTTTGGATCGTCAGGGAAAAATTTCAGAAACAGTTAAACAACCAATCAACGATTTTGTTACTGAGCTTCTGGATAAAAAAGTCCCTTTAGAAGAGTTAGAGAATCTTGTCGTGAAAGCCGCTATTGAACGCTGCGAAGGAAATTTATGTGCGACGGCACGTTTACTCGGCATTAGTCGAGCACAAATCGGTTATAAATATAAAAAAATATTCAATGAAACTATATCGAAATAGAGACATTGACAAGTACCCCCCATTAAAGGGGATAGGTTCTCAAGTATACTTTTAGTATAGTTAGTTATTCAAAAGCTTGCTGAATGAACAGTAGTTATTTCAGCAAGCTGAGTTCTCCAATAAAACTATTTTCAACCCTATTTTAAAACTGAAACTTTGTTTTCGATTACACCTATATTTTCAATTTCACACCTTACAATATCCCCGTCTTGCAAAAATACTTGAGGCTGCATCGCAACACCTACACCTTCCGGTGTTCCTGTTGCAATGATATCGCCTGGTTCCAAAGTAAAAGCTGTAGATAAGTAGATGAGCTGATCATGAATATTGTGAATCATTTCAGATGTATTATTCGATTGTCGAAGCTCTCCATTAACATAACAGCGTAATGTTAATGTTTGATGATCTTTAATTTCATCTCGAGTCACAATCCATGGACCAATGGGACCATGGGTATCGAATGATTTCCCCATCGTAAAAGTAGGTGTATGGAATTGCCAGTCTCGTGCAGAAACATCATTTACAACCAAATAGCCAAAAATAGCATCATCAACATTTTCTATGGTGAGGTACTTTGATTTTTTTCCAATGACTACTCCTAGTTCGACTTCATAATCTAACTGTTGGGTCATACCAGGATCAATCGTACCAAAGGGATCATTGATGCAGCTTATCTGTTTATTAAACCACGTTTGATATCCACTCTTGGCAATACCTAAACGATCTGCCTCATCCACATGCTTTTTATAGTTCATCCCAATGGCTAAAAATTTACCAGGTCGAGGGATGGGCGCCAATAAAATCACTTCTGATAAAGCATAATGAGGAGAAGCTCCCTCACAATAGGCTTTAACCTTTTCCAAGGCATCTGCACCATATTCAATGATGCTCTGTAAATCTTTATAGGGTAAGTCCGTTTGATTAAAATCAACAATCCCGTTATCGAGAACCAAGCCACATGAAATTTCATGACCAATTTTAAATCTAACTAACTTCATCTTTTTGACCCCTTTATTTTATTATATTTTCAAAATGCAGCATTCCATTGATACTTTATTCTTCATGGCACTTTAATGATTCAAATAATCATCTCAAAGCTCGAGTGATAGAGATTCAAAGTCTTGAATCTCTATGTAAAATATACCCACTTTAAATATGAGCTTATTGAGCTTGAAAATTGGCTTGTTGAGATTTCAGCATGTTCAGCGCCACATCAACAATCATATCTTCTTGTCCACCCACCATACGACGCTTGCCCAGTTCCACTAAAATATCGAAGGCAGACAAACCATATTTTTCAGCAGCAGTTTCAGTATGACGTAAGAAACTTGAATACACGCCTGCATAACCGAGGGCCAAGGTTTCACGATCCACACGTACCGGACGTTCCTGTAACGGGCGCACAATATCTTCAGCGGCATCAATCAAACGTTTGACATCACAGCCATGATTAAGTCCCATACGTTCAACTGCAGCAATGAACACTTCAAGCGGTGCATTACCTGCGCCTGCACCCATTCCCGTCAAACTTGCATCAACACGGTTACAGCCATGTTCTAAAGCGACGATGCTATTTGCCACACCTAAACTTAAATTATGATGGGCATGCATACCGGTTTCAGTCTCGGGGTTGAGCACATCTTTCATGGCTTTAAAGCGGTCTGCGATGTCATACATATTCATCGCTCCACCCGAATCCACCACATAGATACACTGCGCACCATAACTTTCCATCAGCTTGCCCTGCTCGGCCAGACCTTGCGGTGTATTCATATGGCTCATCATCAGGAAGCCAACGGTATCCATGCCCAGTGATCGGGCATATTCAATATGCTGTCTGGACACATCGGCTTCGGTACAGTGGGTAGCGACACGTACCACCCGTGCACCGGCATCATAAGCAGCTTTAAGGTCATGCACCGTACCAATACCGGGAAGCAGTAAAGTTGCGACTTTGGCCTGTTTCACTTCACTGGCCACGGCTTCAATCCATTCCAGATCGGTATGTGCACCAAAGCCATAGTTAAAGCTGGAACCTTGCAAACCATCACCATGCGCAACCTCAATACTGTCCACACCGGCTTCATCCAGAGCACGGGCAATCTGACGCACCTGATCGAGTGAATATTGATGGCGAATGGCATGCATACCATCACGCAAGGTCACATCTGACACATAGATTTTTCTTTCCTGATCAAACATTTCAATTCTCCTTACGCAATTTCTTCTTGTTGTTTATGGCTTAAATGGGTTTCGGCAAAGCGTTCTGCCGCAGCCAAAGCGGCACTGGTCATAATGTCCAGATTACCTGCATAGGCCGGTAGATAATGCGCAGCACCTTCCACCTCAAGGAAAACAGATACTTTTAAGCCTGGCAGTTTGCCTAGTCCCGGAATATTCAGTGGTCGGTCAGTATTGAATTCTTCGAACTGGACTTCCTGTTTTAGGCGATAGCCGGGTACATAAGCATGCACGGCATCGGCCATTTCTTTAACTGACTGGCGAATCGCGTCCTGATCGGCACCGGCTTCAGCCAGGCAATACACGGTGTCACGCATAATCAATGGCGGCTCCGCCGGATTCATGATAATGATGGCTTTGCCTTTTTCCGCCCCACCCACGTCTTCAATGGCTTTGGAGGTCGTTTCGGTAAACTCATCAATATTGGCACGTGTACCCGGACCGGCAGACTTGCTCGCAATCGATGCAATGATTTCTGCATAATGCACTTTTGCCACCCTAGACACGGCACGTACCATGGGAATCGTTGCCTGACCACCGCAGGTGACCATGTTGATATTCGGTGCATCCAGATGTTCATCCAGATTCACCACCGGGACCACATAAGGACCTATCGCTGCTGGCGTCAGGTCAATGACTTGAATGCCATATTGCTGCAACACTTGATTGTGATGAGCATGTGCCCCTGCTGAAGTGGCATCAAACACGATCTTGATGTCTTTAAAGCCGGGTAATTGAATTAGGCCTTCAATACTTTCTGCAGTGGTCTCAAAACCAAAACGTGCTGCGCGTGCCAGGCCATCTGAATTGGGATCCACTCCGACCATTGCGCCCATTTCCAGATATTTTGCATTGCGCATAATTTTAATCATCAGGTCAGTACCGATATTGCCCGAACCAATGATGGCGCATTTAATTTTTGACATTGTTTTTGTTCCTTATTCTGTTGATGCGGAAAAAACTGCGCTGACAGGATCAAAACCGTCTATTTCCACCACAAATGCATCGCCTGCATGTACAACCACCATGGGACCAAGTGCGCCAGTTAAAATAATGTCGCCGGCCAGTAATGGACGACCACGACGTACCATTTCATCTGCCAGCCAGACAGCTGCATTGAGTGGATTGGCCAAACAGGCTTTACCGATGCCTTCGGATACCAGCTGACCCGCACGCGTCATGCGCATTTTGCAATTCACTAAATCCAGATTTTCCAGTTTGACCGGACGTGAACCCAGTACAAAAGCAGCACTCGATGCATTGTCGGCTACGGTATCGATCAGGGAGATTTTCCAGTTTTTAATCCGGCTATCGACCACTTCAATGGCAGCCAGGGCGTAATCTGTAGCACTGATGATGTCGGCAAAGCTATGTTTCACTTGAGTGAGGTCATGCTTAAGCACTAAAGCAATTTCTGCTTCGACTTTGGGTTGAATGAGATTTTCAGTGGGGATTTGTTCACCATCGCCATAGGCCATATCGGCAAACAGCATGCCGAAATCGGGGGAATCCACTCCCAGCTGCTTTTGTACAGCAATCGATGTCAAACCAATTTTACGACCGACTAAACGACGGTCTTGGTTCAGTGCACGTTCTGTATTGATATTCTGGATTGCATAGGCAGTATCCACAGTCGATGTCATATCTAACTGGTCACGAATAGGTGAAATGGCTTGCTGGGTCAATTCTGCTTGATAGAGCTGATCTGCCCATTTTGATAAAGTGATATCCATCATTGTCACTCCTTATTCCCTTAAAATGACCAAACAAATTTAAGCCAAGTAGCATCACCTTTGGGGCGGTTCTCCACTTCAGTTTCTTTTAAGTATTTTGCTTCTAAGGCCCAGCCATCTTTTTGATAGTGAATACCCGGACCGTAAGCCAAAGCTTGACCACGGAAACCGATATCGATATCTTCAACTTGATCGGATTGGGTTTGTTTAAAAGCATAGCCCTGCACAGCAAGGGTTAAATTCGGGTTGAGCTTATAGCCCACGCTATAGTCAGCAGCAAAATATTCACCCGAGTGATAATTCGTGTCTTTATTTGCGGTGTTGAAGCTATATGACATTTTGGTTGAAACATCCCAACCTTGTGGCTGACTAAAGGTATAAGCAAGAATTGGTCTGAAGGTATAATAATTTTTGCCTAAATTAGCTAAATCACTCTGATCATAATCTCCGGTAGGAAAAATGGTTTCTACCGCAGCCGCCCAGTGATGATTGCCCTGATGCCAACCGAGCATCGGTGCAAAAATAAGATCACCTAATCCAGTGTTATGATCGCGTTGCCCCGCCACTTTTAAACGCAAATCAACTAAAGGCTGGGCTGCATAAAAACCCAATTGCCCGCCAAGTAACTGCTGTTCCGTCATCCAGACCAAACGTGGCACTACAGCCTTGGCATCAATATCAAAGTCTGGAATGAGTGTATTACCATCAGAACCAACAAAATTAGATGCCGTGTAATTTTGGTAATAGCTCAATAAATACAAACCAGGTGGAGGAAGCGCACCCGCTAAAAGTCCTTCTGCGCCTAAGGCAAAAGAGTCTGAACCGTTTTCAGTTGCATAGGTACTTGCGGAAAATATGCACGCAAGTGCCCCCGAAACTAAGCATAAAGTCTTAATTTTCATTTCAAATCCTTCTTAATATTTTTGCTCGCCTGTATGCAACCTTGCTACAGGCTTTTAGAATCCAGATTTATTCGTTGAAGAAATCTCTGAGTAATTTGGCAAAACGAGCACTATGTTCAATTTGTGCCCAATGACCGCATTCACCAAACACATGTAATTGTGCATGCTGGATCAATGAAAATAATTTGGTTGAGGTTTCTAGGGGAATCACTTTATCTTCACGACCATGAATAATCAGCGTGTCATGCGGCAATTGGCGAATCTGTTCCTCTGGACTCACTAAAGCATCAACCCAACGCTGACGGGGTGCCGGGAACATGGCAGCAAAAGATTCCTGAAATCCTGGACGGATACTGGCTTGATACCGCAGTTCAGCAAGTTCATCTGTAACCAATTCACGGCTATGTGCAAAGGTATCCATCAGCTTACGCATGCTTTCAAATGAAGGTTCATAACCCCAGACATTATCTAGTCCCGGTGTAATATCAAAAGGTACGCCGACGCTACCCATCAACACTAAGCGGCGCACACGCTCTGGATAGGCGATTGCGAATGCGATGGCAATACTGCCGCCAAAAGAGTTCCCGACCAGATCAGCCTGTTTTACATCCAATGCATCAAATAGGTCTTTGAGCTGTTGTACCCAATGTTCTTTGCTATATACCACGCCTGCAGGGCGCTCAGTATAACCAAAACCCAGCATATCAGGTGCAATTACACGACGGTCTTTTGCTAGCTCAGGCATCACTAAACGCCAGTTTGCCCATGCTGTGACACCCGGACCAGAGCCATGGACCATGACGACAGGAAATCCTGTTCCCACATCATGATAATTGGTGAGGAAATTACCGGTTTTAATTGAATTGACGATTTCTGGATTTACACTAATATTCATTTTCATTCTCACAAATTTTGTATTACGGGTCTTTGACAATCAGGTCATGACATTAAAGAAGGTTTCACTGAGTTTTCGCTCAGTAAAGAAAATTGCACGCGGTAATTCATCTGCAGTCCAGGTTAAAGTTGGACGGTCCGAATACCAGATGTAGCCACCACTGAATACTTCATTGCGGTTACCCGATGGATCAAAGAAGTACAGCGTTTCTCCACGGGTAATGCCATGTCGTGTTGGTCCGATTTCGTGAGAAACCTCATGATTGGCAATTGTGTCTGCGGCTGTGAGCACTTGCGCCCAAGATTCGACAAAGAATGACATGTGATGCAGCTTGCCTTTGTCCGGTGCGAAGATAAACGCCACATCATGTGGCTTGTTACTGCAGGACAGGAAAGCCGCCATCATGGTGTCACCATCCAGTACCTGCTCTGCCAGATCAAAACCAAGCACATCTTTAAACAGACGATAGCTTTGCTCCACACCTTCCCCCATCAGGGCACAGTGGTCAAAACGGCTTGGATGTATGCCTTGCAAACCCTTGGCCTGAACACCTGGATTAGTCGTCGGCATGCCATTGCCATATAGGTCTTTATGGGCATAGAGCTCAAATACATGACCTGTTGGTGCAGTAAAGCGGACCCGTTCACCGGTGGCCAGGTTCTCTCCAGCAGGGATGATTTCAACTGCGACACCATATTCCTGTAGGGCTTTTTCCAGACGCTTTAACTCAGACTCGCTGATAACTTTAAATGCCATACAGTCCATACCAGGAGAGTCCGCTTCACGCAGAATCAGACAATGATGATCATGCTCATCCCAGGCTTTTAAATAGACTCTTCCCTGTTCATCTCGTCCGGTTTCAATCAAGCCAATCACATTGACATAATGGTGAACAGATTCTTCTAAATCGAGTACTCTGAGCGCCACATGGCCAGGACGCGATACTGGTTTAATATTCATATTGGTTCCTTCCTTTATTATTTTCACAAACGTTTTTTACTTGATTTAAGGCCTAACACAGCTACCTCTAAATCACTTTCTGGGTATAAGCGGCATGCCAGGCCAATTCCGGCGTTCAGTTCAGTTTCATTGACATGCTCGCGGCTCATTTTTTTACAATGATAATTCCCACTTAACACCTGCACCCGACATATTCCACATCCGCCACCACGGCATCCGACAGGAATTCCTTTTCGGGAAAGACGCTGCATGCCTTCAAGCAAGCTGTTTCCTGTATAACAATGAAACTGCTCCTCACTATTTATTAATCGAATCTGGTGCATCTCTCACCTCTCAAATATTTCTAAATAATGGGCTCCGTGTCGCCTGATTGGCTGCATCCGCTGCACTGAGGAATTTTTCGATATGAATGTCCCGTTCAAATAAACGTCCACGCATTAATCCACGAATCGCAGCTTCAATCATTGGAGGTGGACCACATAAATAGGCTTTATGATTTCTAAAGTCATTGTCATAAATACGAATGGCGGCTTCATGCACAAATCCGCGTTCGCCAGTCCATTCACTGCTTTCGGCTTCATCGGATAACACTGGGAAATAGCGGAATTGCGGATATTTTTGCTCGAGTTCTTCAAACAACTCCTGATAATACAATTCACTCGAATTACGTGCCCCTTGGAACAAGGTAATCTGCCGAGAATCGCCATTTTCAAGCAACTCTAAAATCATCGATTTTGGACTGGATAACCCTGAACCTCCCGCGATAAAAATCACAGCATTCGGATCAGAATGGCGAGTAAAGAATCGCCCCAGTGGACCTGAGAATTTTAGTTCTTGACCGACTTCCAGGTCATCATGCAACCAACCTGTCCCCACACCGCCAGGGACTTTGCGAATATTCAATTCGATCAAGTTAGAATTGGAAGGTGCGCTAGCGATCGAAAAAGCACGAGGTTCATCTAAGCCAGGGATATAAAGGTTAATATATTGTCCTGCCTGAAACTGCATACCTTCTTCTACTCTTAAAAAGATCCCCTTAATCGTTGGGGTCAAATCCACAATCGATTCGACCGTAGCTTCAAAGTCACGTAACGGAATGACTTTGGCATCCGGATCTTCATCAATTTCCACTTCAATGGTCAGATCAGACTGCGGAATGGCACAACAGGCCAGCGCCTTGCCTTCAGCACGCTCCATATCCATCAGGGCAAAAGGAGAGGCTTCTCCTAAATCAACCTCACCATCCACGACCTGAACTTTGCAGGTGGCACACAGACCATGACAGCAAGCATGCGGCAACCAAATACCGGCACGTAAAGCTGCATCCAAGATATTCTGTCCTTCTTCAACTTCGATGGTTTGTCCTAAAGGCTCAATGGTTACTTCATAAGTCATGGCGAGATCTCCTTAAAGTCCGTTTAAGTGAGGGGTATGAAAACGTAAGTAAGACTTGTGACCAATCCCGAGGCTGTTAAAGCTGGACTGCTCCTCAAACTGCAAAGGCTGACGTTCAAATATCCATTCGACATTAGACCAATCAATCTCAGCCCAATCGCTATGACTGGCAAACACACTTTGTGTCAGCTGATTTTCAATAAAATCTTTAAATTTCTGCTCCGGGTCGACCAATACTGCAATCGGTGCACTGATACTGAGATGACCATTCCATTCCACAAACAGGACATGCTGACCATCGAACTGGTCTTTTGCATCCCGAACTTTCCCTTGGTAACCAGGTTTTAAGGCGATAACTGACATACGAATCTCCTGGGCGGTGTTTCTTCCTGAAAACACCACCGAATTATTGTTGTAGCTTTAAATCAAGATAAATACTGGGGCTTTATACCGAACCGTTTTGATTTTTCCATTTGGCCCAGTTCAGTGCATCTGGTGATGTTTCAAAAGCACCGGTATCTACACCCGGCTCTAAATATGACCAGCGCACAATATCCTCTGGCCCAGGTCCACCGGCTTTGCCTTTGAGAATTTGCTGGACAGGCAACCACGCCTGGACATATTTTTCTGGCTCATCATCAAAAATGTCCTTACAACCATCTGAACAGAATTGATATTTTTCATCTTTATAAACACTTTCACGTTGACGAATCGTGGTTGGATCATCTACCTCGGTAAAGATCATCGGAATCTGGCAGGTTTGGCATAAGCAAGGCAGACTGGTGTTGTACCAACGCTTGCCTTCATCCTCTTGTTTCTTCCAATGGTCAAAACGTGGCTTATAATGCTCATCAAAACTGTTTGGATATTCTTTCGATAACCATTCCTGCTCTTCTGCAGTCGGTACCCAAGCATGTAGACCTGTGCCCCAACAATATTGATAGAACATAGACCAAGCCTGATGGGTAATATGGTCTTTTTCTTTCACCGAGTCTTCCCAATACTTCGGCATCCGAATACCGTAACGCTCTAGGTCAGCGAATAGCGCACCACCACTTTGTTCAAAGTAGATTTCCCAACCTTCACGCCAAGACATAATCTTTTTCGGTAACATGTAATCCATCATCATGCCGACCAAAGTCAGCAAGCGATAACCACGCCAGAACCATTTATCAATCCATTTTTGTACAATCGGCACGTTAGCTGGATCTTGCTCCAGGATGAATTTGATCGCTTCAAGTCCGAGGGTCATATGACGGGCTTCATCGGATTGGGCCGAGAAACCAAACGTCACTGTTGCCATATCGCCGTTATAGGCAGCACCGGACATAAATGGCATAAACAATAAATTGGTCAGTACATATTCAAACGAGAATGAAATCGATACCAGGTATTCAAACGGACCGGCAGACATTGCATCATTAACGAAAGATTTCGGTACCGATAAATACCAAAGACGGTCAAAGTTTTGTGGCCATGAATGGAAGCCATTAAAGTATTTATTGTAGTGGCTCAAGGTATGCACTTGGGTTTGGCAATGACGTAGTTCATCAATGGCCTGCATTTGACAAGCAACGCGCGAACCTACACCACGTAACTGGCGACCTGCCATGGCAAAACCGCGGTGTGCGTTATATTCAATCGGTGTAACACCCGTTAAAAAAAGTTTAATCGCATTGATATAACGTGCATCTGTCACGTTTAAATGCCCATTGTTTTGTGAAAATGCATCAATAATGGCATACAGCTTACGTTCTTTTTCTGACTGATATTTCCAGTAAGCATCCATGGTCAGACGGAATGGATCTTCCCATTTATCCCAGTCATGAATTTTAATACCTTCAAACTTATCATAAGGGAACACTTCATCCATCGACACATAACTGGTATCCCACCCTAGTCCACGGGTCATCAACGCATATTTATCTTTTAAACTCAGTTTACGTGGTGCGTCTGCAGCCGCTTTTGCATGTACGTTCATGTTCATTCTCCATAATCTTTATCTAAGAACTTTCCATCAGTTCAATGTTTTATTACATGGTCGTTAACGAAACCATCCCACGGTAAAGCTTTCATCTGTCTCATCAATATTTCCAGAAATACTGATTAAGTTAATGTGAATTTCTTGCAAGTCCCAGCTACGCCCTAAAATTTCTTCGACTGAGTCTTTGCGAATAATTAACTGACCCGGTGCATCAATCTTGACCATTGCGGGATAGTATTCAATTTTCGCTTCAGGGTTATCCTGTTCGATCGCCTCAATAATGGGACGAGTATCATCATTGGTTTGAAAAGCCATAAATACATTTTTCATGCTGCAATCTCCTTTGCAATCAATCCGATTTTGCTTAAACGCTTGGCGAAAAGATCTTCGATAAGTTCTAGATCACTGGCATCTGCATCAACTGAATTGAGAATAGAGGTGGCAGCAACGCGAACTTGTGATTGCCATTTTTCGATCCATTGCATGATTTGCTGACGGTTCTCATCAGACTCTAATGCTGTGGTTTTAATAACTGAGTTAACCCAAGGCTGGGTTTCTTCAAACCATTCATTCATAAATGATGTCAGCATGCTAATAGCTGAAGCACCATGTGCAACTAAATCACGATCAATCAGATATTTAATTAGTGGATATAAATAACCATCAAATACCAAATTTTGTGCAACGAAGAGTTCATACCAGTCTTTTATAACGAACATCTTTTCAATGCTTTCGCGTAAAGGCTGCCATGTTGCCCCTTCCATCCAGGCTTGTTTTGCTCGTTCAAGTGAGCTGCCTTGATTCCCATCTAAAAGTAGACCTACGCGAGTTAAGTACTGCGCTGAACCTAAGCGATCCATAGTGGCAAACATAGTGGCATTGGTTAAAGTCGCACCATAGGCATAACCCGTAATGAAGCTATTGTTCATATTGGCGCCCCACTCATAGTGGCGCAGGGGAATCAACAAATTTTCTGCTTTGCTTAACAATTCAGGATAAATCGTGTTGAGTACTTTATTTTTTTCAACAAAGTTAAAGTTACTTTCGAGTATCTCTTGTTGGCGTGCTCGGATTTGGGTATAAGTCCCATAATAAAGCTGACGTGGATCTTTTAAGGCATACCAATCTTGCATTTTAATCACGGTACGATCGGTATCAAAAATTTCATGCTCCGGCTGCCAAAGTGGACGGTAATGAAAATTGATTTCTTCCTGAATATCGTAACTCGCTTCCTGATAACGTGATGCAACTTTGTCACCAAAACGTTTTTCAACATAGGCATATGTATTACGGAGGGGTTTTACACCTGATGTTTTAATATCAATTTGCATTTCAGATCTCCCTGATCTATTTCATCTAATTGTTTATTCTGTAATTCCAGGCTGCCCAAAGCGCCATTTCAACCGTTCGTATTCGAGTTTGCATACTTCATCAGTGGTTAGATGTTGAACTTGATATTGCATACAAAACTCATCAAAGGCCTGTACTGGCATAATCATTTCTACAGCTAACTCTGGATCGCCTATCGAAAACTCGAATTCGATATACTTTTCACG
This sequence comes from Acinetobacter sp. ANC 5378, assembly GCF_013004315.1. Lineage (NCBI taxonomy): Bacteria > Pseudomonadati > Pseudomonadota > Gammaproteobacteria > Moraxellales > Moraxellaceae > Acinetobacter > Acinetobacter sp. ANC 5378. Next base: position 60,295 of record NZ_JABERK010000014.1, on the reverse strand, counting down.
CTGAGTCCCTGTGATATGAACAAAGCAAGTCGGCTTTTGGATCTCTTCCATTTGCATAGCTCAATCCGTCTATTCTTGTAATAGCTATATTGCAAAGGCTGTGCCAAATTTTAATATTGTTATTTTTCAAATGTTTATGATTTTATGATTTTTATTTTATACAGTTTTCTTTATCAAATTCTTAAGTCACAATCTATGACTTAAGAAAATTCTCAAGTGTTTAATATTTTCTCAGTTGTCTAAGCACTTAATAGAGGATCAAAAAAAGAAGAAGCTTTAAGCTTCTTCTTTTTTTGATTTTTCAACTCGTATTGATAGTGAATAGCTGGACTGCCACCACTCTCCTAGACAAATATCGTCTATTCTTTTTGCACAGGAGAAAACATTATGAGTGGACAACGATATACCCCAGAATTTAAAGACGAAGCTATAAAATTAATTACTGAACGAGGATATTCTGTCACTGATGTAGCGGAACGTTTAGGTGTATCACAACACAGTATTTATAAATGGTTAAAGGCGATACAGCCTTTACGCAACAACCCTGATGAACATGAATTGCTCGAAGCAAAGAAAGAGATCCTCCGTCTTAAAAGTCAACTTAGACAAACTGAAGAGGAACGGGACATACTAAAAAAGGCCGCAAGGTACTTTGCAAGTCTGCCCGAGTAAAGTATCAGTTTATTCTTGAGTACAGTAATCAATTTAAGATTAAAACGATGTGTCGGGTTTTAAAGATTGCTCGTGCTGGTTATTACGCTTGGTTGCATGAACCCGAATCAGGCAGAACTATTGAAGATAAACGGTTATTACAGCTCATCCGATCTTCTTATGATGCTAGTTATGGTATTTATAGTTATCGTCGCATTACTTTGGATCTTAAAGAACTAGGTGAAGGCTGTGGCCCGAATCGTGTACTAAAGATCATGAAAAACAATGGTATTGCAGCAGTTAGAGGATACAAGAAGCATAAAAGTTATGGCCGTGGTCGTCCTCAGATTGTGCCACCCAACCATTTAAATAGAGAGTTTGTTGTGAATACTCCGAATACTTCCTGGGTAACTGATATTACCTATATTCGGACTTGGCAAGGCTGGTTATATCTGGCTGTAGTGCTTGATTTATATTCGAGAAAAGTGATCGGTTGATCAATGAAACCAACTCTTGCTAAGGATATCGTTCTTGATGCACTACTCATGGCAGTATGGCGACGCAGACCCGATGAACCTGTGATCATACACTCAGACCAAGGCTCACAATACAGTAGTGGAGACTGGCAGAAATTCTGTCAAAAGCATAATTTAATTCCCAGTATGAGTCGCAGAGGAAACTGTTGGGACAACGCTGTTGCTGAATCTTTTTTTAGCAGTTTAAAGAAGAAAAGAATTAAAAAGAGAGTCTATAAAACACGAGAAATGGCTCGTGCGGATGTGTTTGATTATATCGAAATGTTCTACAATCGAATCAGGCGTCATTCGCATCTCGATGGTATGAGCCCAGAAGCATTCGAAACAGCTTCAAAATGAGGCTATCTCATGTCTAAGATACTGGGAGCAGTCCAAGCATGTATCTATATTTAGTTGCCATTATGAAATGTCAACAGACTCTACTTTCCAAATTAAATATGAAGTTTCAAGAACCCAAACAGCTAATTTATACTAAGTATTATGATTGAATAACTCATTTTCCATAAAAACACTATATATGTTCATATTTCAATCAAAATTAAATCTAAGATACTGTTTTATGTTTATTAATTTACATAATCCATTTAGACTAGGACTTAGTTTAACTTTCTTGTTAAAGAAAAAAATGGAAGCTGAAACCAAGATTAATCCAGTTGAACCCAACTTAGATAAAATTAATATTTTTTGTCAAAATATTTTAAAATATGACACAAAGCTTCGTTATTACGAAGAAAAGCTATCCTCTTTAAAAGATGCACTCAACAAATTTAATCAAACAACTAAAAATCAGAAATATCAACATTTAGAAATTCAAGATTTACAACGACTACAACTACATGGGTTAACCCCCCAATCCATTATACATCTACCTCAGTTCAAACTTATCATTATGTTATTGATAAATTTATTTATCATTACGCTTACACTAGCACATTGGATCTTTTTACCAGTCATTGAAAATTTTCAAAATATTATTTCTATCTATCTTTATATTAGTTTATTTTTTGGAGTTAGCTTTCTAGCAGGTCTTTGTTTCCGCGCGAGACGTGTAATCTCCAGTTTTTACGATAAATTATGGAGCATATTTTCACTACTCTTACTTTGTGTTGCTTATTTTGTTATACGCTGTGTGTTTTTTCAGTACGAAAACTTTTCAAATCAATTTTCTATAAATATTTCACAGCAACTTTTTAATCTTTTTTTTAGTGTACCAAATACTCTAATATTAAAATTTTATTTAACTCTTTATCTTGCTCTAGCTCTAGCTATTTTTTATGCTTCCTCCTATCTATCTTTCGGCTCACCTGATGTTTCAAAAATTGTAAAAGCCTATCCATTACATAGCTTTTTCACAGATAAAAATAATATTGAGTCTGAAGATAATTCACCACCTGAGTTTAATTTTAAAAAAATTCAAAACACAATAAAGTCTGTGCAAAAATTTCAAGAAAGATTACTCATAGAAATCCAAAATGAATCTGTACTCAACGCCATTGAAATAGATGAAATTCAACTCACCGATTTGGCTGCATTCGAAATTATTCAGGAAAAAATTGTATTTCTTTATTCTGCTTATCCAGATGAACCTAACCTAATTAAAAAACTGCAACAGACTAAAAACTTTATACAAAGTAACCAATCATTAAAAAATCAAATAAATGAGCTACAACATCGACTCCCAAACTTAGATAATCAGACATAGGGAGACGACTAATGTTACTCATCAAAAATCAAAAATCATTATTTTCTATAATGCTAATTAGCATCTTAATTTTAATTGTAATCAACATGGTGCTTTTTTATCAATTTGATAGGCAAAATAAGCGAAATGAATCTACCCACTGCTTGGATCAAGTTGAACACAAACATATTTTTATTATTGATAAATCTTCACCAATGAGTCTACAAACACAGGAAGAAATTCTGTCCCGAATTAAACAGCAAATATCACGAATTCAACAAGAAGACTTTATTTTAGTTTATCAAATTACTTCAGACTCATTGATGCAATTAAAACCTATTTTTCAGGCTTGTAAAACTGATGCAAATTTTGAAAAAAATTTACTTCAGAAAGCACGAACCAGTATCTATTCAAATTTTGATAATACGCTGACAAGCCCACTTGCGGAGGCGTTATTAGATATCAATTTAAGCCACTATCAAATGGATGCTCAACGTACCAATATTTATATTTATTCTGACTTATTACAGAATTCTCGGCATCTTTCTTTAGCACAAACACCACAATTATCAGATGCTATTGAGCAATTTAAAGCAACCCGATTAGGCGGCATACAGCGCCCTACATTTATTAATACTTTTGTGCATTTACATATTATTCCACGTGCTCAACTTACTGAACAACTAGTTAAAAATCGTGATGGATTTTGGATCTGGTTTTTAGGTGATATGCGTGGAGATAGACAATCATATGGCTTAGAACGCCATGATCTTCCGGGATCATATACGCAATAACAGCGGGGAAATACATGTCAAAACAACCTACGAACAGCTTACCCAAGCATTTTTTACCTATTTTAGCTTTCGCCTCAATTACCTCTATTGCTATCATTTGGTTCAACTTACATATTCTCATACTTGGCTTTTTTATCTTTACACCACTTATTGTGTATTTCTTTTATGTCAAAAAATCGGCTGAAGATCTTAATTATAATACAATTGATAGTGTTTACTATTTTGGTTTCAGCTTAACCATTGTTACATTGGCAACTTCTGCAATTATTCATTTTGGTTTATCTTCTGAAATTGAAGATTTACAAAATTTAAATTTAGTATTTTCACAGTTTGGTATTGGTTTATTAGTGACCTGTTTAGGTCTGATTTTGCGTTTATTCTTACTCGCATCAATGAGTAAAGAAACAGAAGATGAAGAGCAAAATGCACGCCAATCATTAATTCAAGATATTAGCGAATTACGTGAAGAAATTACCGGTTTTGCCAGTGAACTCAAAGACATTAATGTTAGTTTAAAAGAACAACAAAGCATCTTAAACCAAGGGATTATTCAAGGTTTAAAAGAAGCCACCTCAGAATTACAAAACCAGTGTAAACAAGTTCAAGACTCTTTAATTGAAAACCAAAAACAAAAAAACCTAGAACTCGCAGACTATCAATCTCAATTACAAAAAACCTTATTTGACCGTATGCAGGATATGAACCAAGAAGTTTATAAGAATATGCAAAAAGCGAATGAATCACATATTAGTTATGTGAAAGAATCTCAGGAACAACTCATTAATTTGGCAAAAGATGTAGGTCAAAGCCTGCATGATTTAGAATTTCATAAAGTTGCACAATCAGCTAAAAAATCAGTGCTGTTAGTATCTAGTGCATATGAAGATATGCAATATAAAATCAGCAATTTTAATGATGAAATGCAGAAAATTTCACAACAATATACAGATATTCATAAGCAGCATCAACATCAGCTACATTCAACTATGCAAACCACTAAAGCTTCAGTAGAGAGTGTCAATGAGGCCTTAATAGAAGTAGCAAATAAAGCATCTAATCACATGAAAAAACAGAAATCTGCAGCTATTAATAACTCAGAACAACGTGCAGGTTAATAATTTAAATGAATAAAAGAGAAGATGTATTATATCTCACCTTAGTTGACTTCTTTTTACAGATGCTTTTTTTGGTGATGATTGCTTTATTAGCTTATATTTATGTCGAACGTCGCCATAATGCTGAAGCGAAACAATTTCATGATTTAGCGAAAGAATATAAAGTAGATAGCGTTCAAGAATTATTAGATCGCTTACAAACTTTAGCGCCTATAGATAACTTAGAAAATGCAAAAAAAGCCAAAGAGTTAATTGATGCAAATGGCGGCTTCAAAGAAGTGAATGCAATGATTGACAAATTCAAAGAAGGACAAGGTAAGCCACCCTGCGTTTTTGAGATGATTGAAGGGTTGAAAACCCCAAAATCGATTGCAACTTTCGTAGCAACCAATACTTCAATTACTTTAATGACATGGCAACCAGAATTTGAAGCGTTAGCTAAAGAAATTAAGCAGCCAATTTCAATAAATCGGCAATGGTCTTTACGCAGTTTTAGTGCAAGTTGGCAACCAGTGCTAAATAAGTACCCGCAATGTCGATATACCGTAACTCTATATGAACGATCTAATCTAGTTGCTCCACGTGACCGTGTTCAAGGGATCTTCTACACAAGGATTCGTAAATAATGTCACTAAATCGTTTACAAGACACGTTGAATAATTACCAAATCCTATGCAAAACTTGTATTGGTATTTGCGATGTAGAATTAATTTCTTTTTCAACATTAACTACAGAAACTCCATCCTCTCCGCAACTACATTCTCCTGAGCAAAATGCGAAAATAGAAGATGTTAATAAAACAAAAGAGTTTAATTTTGACGTAGATGTTTCTGCTTTTACACCCATAAAGCAAAAACAATCGAGTGATGTAGACTATGATGAGGTTAGTGATTTTTCTACCCCTATGTCAAATAACGATTATCGCTCCCCTAAGTTTTCATCCGAAAATCCACCCCATATTAAGATAAAAAGAGTAAAGCCACCAAAAAAAAGCTATTTTGCTTATTATCTTTTTACTGGACTTCTTCTAGTTATATTGTCTTCTGTTACCTATTTTGTCTTCGATACTTTTTACCAGAAACAAAAACTGCCTATTGAAAGCACAAAACCAGTCCTGAGTCCTGCCAATGAAATCAAATAATAAACCACTTATACTCTGTTTAGTTGTATCAGCACTTTATACTTCACCAACTCTAGCGAAAAATTGGGTAGAGACCTTTGAAGAACAGAGCTATAAAAATATTGACAAATTTGATCAATTCGTTAGAAAGGGTGGCAATAAAGTTTCTTCATCCATCAACCGTGGGCTTGCAAATACAATCAATCCATATGTTGACAAAAAAATACACAGATCGATTTTGAAAATGGACTCGCATATTATACGGGTAATGGCACAGTCCAAAACTATGAGTTTGCTTTTCAAGCATGGGAGTCTGCTGCACATTTAGGACATTCTTTAGCTCAATATAACTTGGCGCTCCTCTATGCGAAAGGACTTGGAACTCCTGAAAATAAAGTGAAAGCTTTTGAATGGTTCTTAAAATCTGCATTGCAAGGACTAGCTTCAGCACAATACAAAACAGGATTAAATTATTTGCAAGTCTATGGCACTGAAGTCAATGATTCTGAAGCTAAAATTTGGTTTCTTGAATCAGCAAAACAAGACCATAAGGAAGCTGCATTTAATTTAAATAAAATGTATATAAATGGTCAAGGTGTAGCTCCTAATATGATAGAAGCCATCAAATGGCTAAAAATATCAGCAGCGTTAGGACATGAAGGGGCTCAACACAATTTAAATGTGATCAATAACCTTAAATTAGAATCTGGCAGTGTCATCAATCTTAATGATCAACTTGTAAAATAGAAAATCTTATTTTTTATAAAAATACATCTGCCACCCTTTCGGCAGCAGAGGTATCAAAGATTTTAGTACTCAAAATTTGCAATACGTTTAAAATTCTGTAAATCACGTTCAGCAATATTATATTCGCGCTGTGCCTGATTCAGCTTACTGCTCGCTTCATTATAACGCTCACGGTAATATTTTCGAGTCTCTTCTTTTAAATCGGAATCATACATTTTATTTTTTGATGATACGATTGTATCTTCCAAAGATTTCAATTTTGAGTTTGCTACATAATAACTGTTTGCAGCATTATAGTAAGGTCGTAAATTATTTTGCATCTCCATTGGACAGCTTTGGTATGTACCTTTACCCTGCAGTGCATAATCAAAAATCGTTTGAGGATTACAATAATTTTTTAAGCCTTTTTTATATCCACGTGTATAGGCTTCATTATCTAAAATTGAATTGTGCTTCATACACGCCTGCGTTCTTTTTTGCATTAAAGAACCATTACCATTGAAACCATCATTTTGCCCGATCAATGCCCAATTCGCTGACATACATTCACTTTTAGACATAATAGCGCAGCCGTTTAATATCAACACGCTACTCAGCAACAACATTTTTAATTTCATATATCCCTCTAAAAAACTATTTTAGATAAAGCAAAAGTCCCAAATTTCTTGAATAATTTGAGACTTTTATTGGATTCAACTGTTTTAAGTTAAAGTAATCACACGCGAATTGTTTGCAACTTTTTTACCATTCACCAATACTTCTGTATCAAGAACATAACGACCTTTTGAAACATTCGCTGGAAATTTCCAACTGAATGAGTTTTCAAAACCACCTGAACCAAATTCTTGACTTCCAGTTGTTTGTACATCTTTCACAAGTTCACGCATAACCTTGCCATTAGAATCTTTCAAAATGAGCTTTTCTTGAACACGCTGTAATTGCTCTGAACGCCCTTCGATGACCGTTAAATCTGATTTCACTGTAATATTTTGCTGTGCTTGAACAGTTTGATTGGGCAAAATTACCGTCGAATATTTTTCAACACGCGTATATTCTGGTAGCGTACCTTTATTGGCTTTTTTATATGCCATTTCTACTTCAGCAGCAGATTTTTTTTGCACCGTATTTGCATTAATCATTAAACAACCTGCAGCGAATACAGCCCCACCTATTGCAGCCCCTGCTGCAGCTGAACTACTGTTCCCAACAGATGCACCAATTGCAGCACCTAATAAAGCTCCCACAGCAGTAGACATCCCTGTACTACAACCACCATTAGCCCCTGTAGCTAGACCACCTGTGCTTGCACATCCTGAAACCAATAATGTTGTGCTTAGTATCGCAATCGTAAGTTGCTGTTTCATTATACCCACCCCTCTTTTAGTTAAATTATTCAATTACCATTTCATCAAATGCTCTTGTTTCACCTTGTTCAGCTTGACGTAAAATACGTTTCGCTTGTGCATTATTTGATGAACTTGATAAAACTTCTCTTGCTAAAGACTTGGCCAATCCATAATTATTCGATTTCAAAGCTCTTTCTGCTCGATTCAACTGGTTATCAAATCGTTCTTCATTTTGTTTACGTGTAAACTCTGCGGCTTGCTTGCGTGCTAGCTCAGCTGCTTGTTGACCTTGTTGGCGCTCTTTATCTACCTGTTCCGCTTGTTTACGTGCAGCTATTTCAGCTTGTTGACGAGCTTGCTCAGCAGCGAGAACTGCTGCTTGATTCCCTTGTGTAGATTCAGATTGCTCTATAACTTGAGGTTGTGCTGCCTCTTGTTCTTCCGGCAGAGGCTCTTCAATTACTGCGTTATTTTGCTGTTCAATTAACATTTGAATTTTTTGAAGTAATTCATTTCCGCCCACAAGCTCCCGATCCAGATCAAGTGCAGCAACTGCAGTTTCATGTGCCAATTCTAAATTGCTGGCTTGTACATACTCTTTAGCAAGTGCAATTTTTTCTTTTGCCAATGTAGTCTGCGCCTCAGCAGAAACTAACAGTTGGACAAACTCTCCGTTCGTTTTACATTCTTGCTGATGAAGTTTAATAATACTGAGTGCACGTACTGGCATTTTTTCACTTAACAGACTAGAAATTTCACTGTTCGCTACTTCACAGTTATTAATAGCTTCCCCTGCATCTGACGGCATATCAACAGTTGTTTCTTCTTTGTCGTTAAACACCAAAAAGATCACAATTAAGATGACGATAAAGGCGATTGCGATATATTTAAAACTAGATGATTTAGGCTGAGGTGTATCGAGAGGTGTCGGTACTGCTGGCGGCGTTTCGGCAACTTGAGGCTTAATCACCGGTAAGGCTTGAATCGGGCGCGTTTGAGCAGTACCCGCTTCTTCAGTAGCTTCTTCATCAATATTTATATCTTTGATATTTTCTTGATACTTTAAACGGAACTGATCTGTAGACAAATATTCGTTGGGAATTTTGGCTAAATGTTTTAAGCGAACAAATATTCCATTGTCCTTTTTAAATGCATAACGATCATATTGTTTAAGCACCTCCAGCGAGCTACCCAGCACAATAATGCCGAATAATTCTTTACCTTTTTTTTGGGTAATATGAGAAATTAAAGCAGGATTTTGCTCAGGTAAAACTACTTCATCCTCAATAATCAGATCTTGAATCTTTTCTTTTGTCGTTACTGGCACAATAGGTGGAATACTTTCCATTTTAACTTGGGAAACACCACAAAATGGACAATATTTGACGTAGAGCTTGAGCTCACCATCACATCCTACACAAACATTGATTTTTTTTTGCTCAGCCATCAAGTTAACCTATTCATTACTTTCTTAAGTTGGTGCGACAGACGACTGCTCTATATATGAGAACAATCGTTTAGTCCATTTTTATTGCAATACAGGTGGAATGCTCGGCATCACAGGCGGTGGCAGAATGGTCAATTCTGGACATTGCGCAATGGCAATCCAATTGTTCAAACCTTCACGCCAAACCATAGTCGTTACATTAATTTGCTGATTACGCAGCATGTCTAATACAGACGCATGCGGATATGGACCAAAATTTTGCCCATTAATCGCAATATGATATTGATACTGTGGTTGCTGCATGATTGGTGGGGGCATCGTACCTGCCAATGGTGGGGGTGTTGATGTACCGCTTACAAATGGATTTGTCGCTGCGGCTATCACTTGCGGGCGCAAGAATTGCTCATGCTGCTTCAGAATAGTAGGTGACATATTCAACACCCATTTTAAGCGACGTCCTTTGTTCGCTTCACGGACTTCTTCCTGATATGCATCTTCATCTGAGTCTCTGACCACTTCCGCCCACTTTTCTAACTCTTCATGATATTCTGTGAGTTCAAAAGCACGCTCAATATTTTCTTGGGCAATTTCCTTACGCTCCGCCAAAACTAAAAGTTCTTTTTTCAGCTCTTTGGTAATTGCACAGGCAAAACCAATATGCTCAACTTGAGCGCCAGTTTCGTTTTGTACCAAGCGCGGGGTATAGACTTCTTTTTCATAAAAATCGGTCAACGCAATCAGCATGGTTAAATTCGCGTTAGACAATGCATTAAATTTCTGCTGCACTTGTTCATAAATATTGTCGCGATAAGTTTGTGGTAAACCATTCAAACGGAAACCACGCTCATTACCTAAACGACGAACATCACCACGTGCCACAGCAAACTCGTATTGTCCTGCTGGAATCAAGCCCGGTACATCACAGCGCTTTAATACACCCAACATGACAGCTTTTAGATAGCATTTAAAATCATCTGCTAAACCATTGAGCTCATCCGGTGTTGGCGAATACGGATGTTTAAAACGTGTTGAATCAATATGTGTATGCAACGGGGTACGTTCACTTTCTTTACGATAGCTGGTGCGCCAAGTTTCAATACCACGTAAGATAGTAAGTGGAATACCTGAAAGTTCGACATAACAGACCGCACGCCCCGCTTCACCTGTCTCCACAATCGACAATGCTTGTGCATTTAAGCCAAGACCACCTGGTATACAACTTGTTAATTCATGTTTAAATTTCTTACTGAATTGGTCCGCATTATTAACCCCAATAAAGCATTTAAAACGATCTGGTGGCGGTGTAAAATCACCTCCCATTCGTGCATCAACCCATGGCATTGCACGCTGTAGCCATTCTGTAAAGACGTTTTGACGCTCAACCACACTCATGTTATCGAGCGCTTCATACAAAGCATCGCCATCTTGTGAGTTTTGTTCAAAAATGGCTAAACGTCGTTCAGCCATACGAATAATTTTGAGCAACAACGGTGATTGTTGTTCTGGATCAATCAGAACTCGGAATAGCTCTCGCGAGCCGCCAAAGTCTTCAAATGCTTCACTTGCCCATTCACACAATAAACGTGAATCTATGTCACGATCTTTCACTTCATCCGTTTCAATGATTTGTAAAGTCGCATGCTTAGTGCGAATTTGCTGATGAATCACTTCGCGGTCATGATCAAGTCGTTTCATCATATCAATGACAGCGTCTTGACCGTTTAATAAGTCACCTAAAATTCCATTCCAAATTGTCTTACCTGTTTCATCAACACCTAAACTATTACCTAACCAGTTGGAAATGTCTTTCATCAATTCAATGGCTTCAACTGCTGCTTTGGCTTGTAGATGGAAAGCTAAAACATTCGAAATATCATTACGTAAATGATCGAGAATCGATCTTGCTTGTTCTTCTTTCGCACTTGCCCCTAGACCGAAGAAGCCTGAACCTTTGGTTTCTTCTAAGTCCTTAAGTTGTTTTTCATATTCATAGGTCTGTACTGCATCTTTAATAGCAGTAAAGCGATTGGCTGAATTTTTCAATTGAATACAAATACCGGTATTGGCATTTTCAATTCGACCTTTAATTTGCTCAACTAACGAAATGACGTACTCAAAACCGCCCAATTCTTGATTATCGATATATAAATAAAGTCGACTTTCAATATCTTTTTTCAGTAAATCAAAAATTGCTTTACGACGGCGAACAACTTGGTCTTCTGCTGTGTCACCTTTTGTATTCGGGTTACGAATCACTTGTTCAAGTAGATTTTCCATCCCCAAACGGACTTGTATCGGCCATTGATCACGATCAACATTGCTAATTTCATTAATACGTTTACTCACACGTTGACGCGTTTCATCAACGATATCAACCTCAACGCCGGCCTGCCCTGAGCGAAGTAATGTTTCAACAATAGTTAAATCCATAAACTCGCTATTCAACTCACGAATTTCAGGGTTCTTCAATGTCACAGCAGAAAATTCTGGTAAATTGTTAAACGGCACTAAACCTGAATACATGTATTCAGACATGAAATTATCACATTGCTTTTGACTTGCTCGATTGGCGCTTGGATTAGCGCTCGCAACGCCGAAGAATGCTTTGAGCATGTCCGAGGCTAGACTATATGCATACTCGTCATAGCGAGCACGACCTAATGTATCGAGTGTTGACTGTCCGAATGCTGAATATGCACATGAATAATTCAACTTCATATCACCAAAACGACCTGTTGGTACCGGTGGTGAGAACATGTGAATTTTATGCTGACGTTGGTTCACTGCAACTGAACGTTTACGATTGGCAAAATCAGCGGAACGAAAATCTTCGAATAATGTATCCGCAACCATTGAATAAACATCGTTCATATTGTCAGTATGTTGGCGCGCCAAGTTACCTGAATCAATTAAATGTACTTCGTCATAAGGTTTGATCGCCAATTGTGGACGATCATAGTCATCCCATTTTTCCACATACTTAGAATTGCCCACCATCGCAGACTCAACTTCCATCAATGCGGCATACGCATTAGCTTCAGTACGAGATTTATTGGCACTTGAGTAACCCGTAGGCAAGAACATCATCAGTTCTACATCAGCGGCTTCAACTTCATTGCTTGCTACCCACTTTGACAACCATCCCATATCAAGGAATGAACCTGAGCCGGTACCACCCGCCACGGAACCCATAATCACAATACGGAATTTACTAGTATCTAATTGTAGATTTAATTTCTTTAAAATATCATCGCGTGACAATCCTGCTTTTAATGTATTTAATTTAGAGCGGATTTTGTCACGTGTCTTTGGATATTTATCAAAAAAGTATAAGCGTGAAACTGAACGTATCTGCCCCGCACCTTTGGCAGGATCAATACCCAATTCACGAATTTTTTTCGGCGTTAATGGTAACCAATTTTGAATATGTGGATAACGACTTAAGGACGCATCATCACGACTGTATTTTTCAATATCAAAGGATTCAACAATTTTTTCATCATCATTAAATTTAACCAAATTATATTGCAAGTCTTCAGTCTGAGCACGACCGCTATCAATTACCGCACCTTGGTCTAAATCGAAATGAATAAACTGCGCTATTGGAAATTGAGATAAATTCTCTAAGCGAACATTATCACTACCCCAACTTGCATTTAGAATACGACGACGCACACGCATCATCACTTCCATTCCAGTTCCCCCAACCCCAATATACAAGGTGGGTCTAAGCTTGACCATCTGCTCACTTTTAGTAGCAGATCCAGTGTTAATATTTTGTACGTCAGACATTATCTTCCCCTTGATTTTTATATTTTTTATTTTCTTTAATTAAGCGCGACTTGATGTAAATGCCAAAATTGCGCTGACTAAAGCCACAACACCCAAAGGGCCAAGAATTAATAAAGATAAAAATTTAGCTGGATTCACAGCTGCCAATACTGCACCAATTGCAACCGATGCTAAGAAAATAAATAACCACCAACCCGCCGTGCTTGCTTTACCCGGTGATACACGTTTTTTAACTAAGCTGTTGGTAAAACCACGCTTAGCAAAGAAAAATGCGATCAACAATACCAAAATAATGCCTCCCGCGATCATTAAATCACGTGATTCTGTTTCTTCCTGAATAATCGGCAAAGTAGGATTTTCCGCTGTTTGTGTTGCAACTGCAGTTTCAGCTTGAGTTTTATCATCGGCTTGAGGTAAAACAAAACCGTTATTTTCAGTAGAATCTGACATACATCCCTCTGGATTTTTAACTATATTGAACGAATTGTAACTGTTTTTTCTTTATCTAGATTCTGGACAGTTGCTTCGGAGACACCACGTTTTACAATGGCAATTTCACGACCAGCTTCCCCATAAATGCTACATTTTGTAAAAGGTTTAATTTGGATAGTTTGTTTTTTCAGACCATTTACCCAAATTTCATAACGCTTACGCTTCGAAGCCAATGCCATAGCAAGAATTACTAAAACGATTAGGAGTAAAATACCGCCCATTAGCACTACGACAGGCCATAAGGGATATTGCAACTTAAATTGCACAGGAATGGCTGCTGTGGACGATTTGATATTTTGTGGTGCAACAAAAACGTCCGATAAAGGATCGCCGGGAAAAAGGTGCTGCAAATTCTCTTTAAACTCATCCGATAAACTTAGTTTTTGCTCAGACAAAGTGACATTGATGGTTGCTGGAATGGTTACTGCTTTACCCATTGCCTTAAATACTTCTAAGGACCAAGGCGAAACAATTAAATGTGAGGGAATTGGTAAGTTAAATTCGAGTTTCACATTATCTTTACCCACCAATTGAATATCTTTTTGAGAAATTTGAATCGGTGCTTGCATACCATTTGCAAGGGTTAACTTCGCATCAACTTGAGTCGCTGCAATGTTATAAGGATAAAAGTTATTTTTTAAATCTGCTGTCAGTTTTAACTCAGGAATAACGTGTTTTGGCTCTAATGAGAAGACCAAAGTTTTTTGATCGGCAGCTAAGGAGGCTTGAATAGCGGCAGAGTTTTTAACGCCTGTCGGAATTAGACGAACCGCCTCTTTATCTAAAGGCTTCAGCAAGGCAGGTTGCTGAGTAAAAACTTTCGACATTTGTCCAGATTGAACCAGTTGATTCAATTCATTCTCTGCTGCAGAACCATAAGCCAAGGCATACACCATGAGACCCGAAGCCTTAAAATGTTGCCCTTGTACTGGCATTTTCAATGGGAAAGCGATCACCTTATTGATCGCAGAATCTAAATGAATCAGTTCATAGAATTCTTTATTACGCTCAATGGTTGCTACGTCATTATTTGGACTATTTTTATTGTTGGTAAAAATCCAAATAATGCCGGACTTTTTCTGAAAGGGTCCGGTAATGGTCGAAATTACCGCCTCTTTAAAATCGGTATCCGCATAGGTATGCACTGATTTTTTTGCAATGCCTTGTTCATTCAACAGACTCTTCAAATCTTTATTAGCAGCACCTTGATAAATAATCTGCGGCGATGCTGTTAATGCATTGGTCTGATTAAAAACAGATACAACAACTTTATCATTTGGCTGACTTACGGTGTGAATGACAGCATTGATCAGCGGTTTAAACTGTGAATTTTTATCTTGGTAGAAAGGCTCCATCCAACCAGAGTTTTGCACTAAGAAGGCTTGCTGACCTGCAAATCCAGTCGTCGAAATTAAAGCACTTACCCATAACGTTGTTAAACTTTTCATGACTGTACTTCCCAACCAGACAACTCTGTTAAATTTGGGTTGTAGAAGTACAAATGATCACGATGGTAGAAGAATCGAGAATCTAATGGTTTTTTAACACTTATACGATGAATTAAACCAGGATGATTGGGAGTATCAAGAAATAAAATAATATCCTGAGCACTTTCCGTACTTAATTTATAATCGATTGATTGCGAACTATTCTCTTCGAATCGGAAGCCTAAAACATATTGATGATTTGGATCTTCAATAAATGGCACTACAATTTTTTGGTCTTGAGCACTATTTCCAGATTCTGTCCAAATCTCTTCTTTAATAATATCTTGGAAACTATATTTCACACGTCCTGTTGTAAAACGGAAGGATGATTTCATTTGCATGGCTGTTATTGGCGCATTTAACTCAAGATATATCCAACCTTCATCTGCTTTTTGACACAGTTGATAAAATTTACCCATTCGGTCTAAATAAGGTGCACCAAAACGAAAATCTGGTTTTATATTCGGCAACCATTGCTCATAACAACAAGTCAAATTGTGTTCAGCATCAATATGAAGAACAAGTTGACCAGTTGAGCCGACCCAAATCAAATACTGTGGATCATAAACCACTCTTTCAAAATAAAGTGCTTCACCCAAATGACCAAGCATCGAAGTTTCAATAACCTGTTGACTTAAAATATCAACAATTTTAACCTGCTGATTCACAAACATCGGAACGATTAGACGTTTATTCCAATAAGTAGGCGAACTTAAACAAACACCGTGTTGAGAGTGATAATCAACTTTATAAGTTAACTCTAAACCTTGAATAGTCAAACATGCCAAACCACGAGTCGTTGGAATATATAGCTGATGTTGATTTTTTTCAGTATTTAAAAAGCTAACCACTTGCCAAGATTGCAGCAATGGCTGTGGACAAGGAGCTAAAAGCAATCCGATAGCCTCAAGAGGCTGCCATGTATTTAATTCTTCATTTAAAAGATATAAGGCACCATCAATTTTATTCAGTGCAATTAATTGTTGATAAGGCGTACCAATACAAATTGATAAAAACTCATAGCTTCCCGGCAAATCAAAACCAATGTGTTGGGGTGCCGCTGCACTCACATCTTCAGGAAATTGTTTTAAAAGACGTAGATTTTCGTTGAGCTGTAATCCATTTTGTCTTGCTGGCTTAGGCTGGTTAGATAAATCGATGCTATTACCATAAGCCCCTAACCAATAGTGATCAGATTGCTGATTCGAAGGTATTAATGCATTACCAGTACTAGGATGATATTTAAATTCAGGAGGAAAAATTTGCCCTTCAAATGATGGCAAATTTAGTAATTGTTTCAATAATCCAGAATGCATATGACTAGGAACTTTGACATTTGGTCTACGATGTAATTTATAGCCATTTTTTTCATTCTGAAGCCAAGTACCAGATGGGAGTTCCCATTCTAATTTTTCCTGATTCAAACAACACCCCATTCCACTATTCTTAAAAATTATTCTACATATATCTCATTCTAGAGGAAAATTTGAGGTTTCAAACATTTTTTTGAAAAAAAATACAACAAAAATCAAACCCAATTAACATTAATCAATATTATTAATTAAAAGTTAACAAAAATACAATTTATATTAGATTAAATTAATAAATAACAATAATAAAAAAATAAAGATTAAAGTTAAGGTGACGAGGTTTCTCTAATTCTGTTTTTTATTGCTTCATCTTTAAATTCCGGGGTGTATCGTTGTCTACTTATAAGGTTCTCTCCTAGGCAAAGAATAAATAAAACTTGTTTAGGAGAGTGGAGACAGTCCAAGTCCCTAAATAAAATGGCTAATGTATAAGGTACTTATGAGCAGTAAACGATACCCAGATGAATTCAAGATTTAAGCTATCCAAATTAAGTTTATTTTAATTTAGACGGAGATGGTGACAGAATAACTCAACATCTATACTTCTGAATTCTATTATAATTTTTAAAAAAATTACCCCCTTAATACCCAATATAAAATTAACGGAGCTCATCAGGGCCCTTTTCGCTATTAACCATGAAGTTCATAATTCATTCAAAATTATGAACTTCATTTTTATTAATCTTACTTTAAAAACTAAGATCGATAAGGCTGTCGAAGTTTTTCAAAGTTTTTTGACGTATTAGATTCCAATTCTTTCTGTTTATGATCACTCTGTTTAAAATTAAACAAAGGCCCTATCGGGAATCATGCAAATGAAACATCATTTATTACAAAAACAATTGGTATACAAGCTCTATTTGACATTTTAAAAATCATTTCAAATCAAGCTGTATATACTGATCAAAAGATAAGTATTTCATATTTTGAAGCCAGATTAAGTAATGGAAAAAATCTCGATTTTAGCAAAGTTGAGTATACACAAGCCTCTGGAGCAGGCCGCAGAAAAATTCGTGAAGCAATTCTAGGAGCTTGTAACATTGATCCTAAAGCCTGACTTACTCAGGCTTTTGTTATTTTATTAAAGACACAAGCTAATGCGCACAAAGGCCCTAGAAGGTCAAGATCGCGTCTAACAAATGTGGCTTCTACAAAAGTGCCATTGTCAGATTCATAAAGCTCAGTAACCCGCTTTACTCCACGTTTATGAAGCTCTTTTCCTAATCTACCCAAATTAGCAAAATGCTTAAAATACTCTTCTAGCTCATTGTCGAAGTTTATTTAAATGAACGCTCTTCTTTCGCCTTAGAATCACTGATTCAGTTTAAAAAAGATCAGGGATACACAACCGATTACGTGATGCTCTGTCCTAAAACTAAAGAACCTTTTTTTAATGAAAAACCACCTAGAGAACGACTTGTCGAAGCCATGAAAGCATGCAAAATACGTCATCGTCCTGCATACAATGCCAGACATACCTATGCAACAATGCTTCTTATGGACGGTGTAAATCCAATGTTTGTGGCAGATCAACTTGGGCATAGCTTACAAATGCTCATCAAGCGCTATACCAAATGGATTCATGGAGATAAAAATAAGCAAGAAATTGACAAATTAAGTGTGGCACGCACAGCGTAAATTCATCGATACCAACATCTCTTGGAATAAAAATGTGGCAAATATGTGGCAAATAAAAAAGCCACTTATATAAGTGGCTGATTTACAACAAGAATTTTGGTGGAGGTGGCGGGAGTTGAACCCGCGTCCGCCAGCATTACGCTCGAGAATACTACATGCTTAGATATCGTCTATTGTTTTAACTCTTTGTGACCCGACGAACAGGGTACAAATCGCGATCCTCTTAATTTAGTACAAAGCCCCGAGGCTTGACTTTATACGGCCTTGTGTGCGTGCGCTTCAGTCGGTCTCTCTAACCACAAGTATTCGGAGAGGCGGACAAGCTGCCCTTAGGCAGCTAGAGCGTATGATTCGTCGTTTGCGACTAAAAAATGCAAATTTGATTTACGAGAGAAAATGCGCTCTCGGCATGCATCTATGAGTTTCATCACCAGCGTCGAAGCCAGAAACACCCCCAAAGTACAAAGCGATCATAGCATAAATGTCAAAAATTACGACCTCTTTTCTGAACATTTACACAACTAGATGCGCTTAATTACATTATTGCGCTAATATTTTACTTTTCAAGTCGATTAAAAGAAAAATTTATGAGCTATTTACTTGCCCTTGATCAGGGGACGACATCCAGTCGTGCGATTATTTTTAACGAACATGGAGAGGTGCAGGCAACTGCTCAACGTGAGATCCATATCAAGACACCACATTCGGGTTGGGTGGAGCAAGATGCCCAAGAAATCTGGACAACGCAAATTGCTGTGGTGCAACAAGCACTGGCTTCTGCTCACATTCTAGCCAAAGACATTAAAACCATTGGGCTGACGAACCAACGAGAAACCACGGTCGTTTGGGATAAAAGAAATAGTAAGCCACTCGCCCCTGCTATTATCTGGCAAGATCGCCGTGCAACCGAATGGTGTAACCAGCTCACACAACAAAATTTGCAGGATAAAATTCATCATAAAACCGGTTTACGCATAGACCCGTATTTCAGTGCCGGAAAATTAGTTTGGTTACTGGAAAATGTAACTGGTTTACGCGAACTTGCCGAACAAGGACATGTGGCTTTTGGTACGGTCGATAGCTGGCTGATGTGGAATCTGACCCAAGGTGCAGAACATGTGATTGAAGCCAGCAATGCTTCTCGCACCATGCTGATGAACCTGCAAACTCAAACTTGGGATGAAGAACTGCTTGAGCTGTTTAATACTCCTCATTCCATTTTACCTAAAATCATTTCATCTGATAGCTACATTGCCGATACTGCACCTGGTCTGCTCGGTGCCAATATCCCGATTACTGGTATTTTGGGCGATCAGCAATCTGCCTTGTTTGGTCAATCCTGCTTTGAAGTCGGTACTGCGAAAAACACTTATGGCACCGGCTGCTTTATGCTGTTTAATACTGGCCATCAGGTGCAATTCAGTCAAAATAAATTGCTCAGTACACTCGCATGGCAATGCCAGGAGCAAACCACCTATGCACTGGAAGGCAGCGTATTTATGGCAGGTGCGATTGTGCAATGGTTACGCGATGGTTTAGGGATTATCCAAAAGAGTAGCGAAGTGGAAAAACTGGCTTGCCAAGTCAGTGATACCGATGGTGTCGTTCTGGTGCCGGCTTTTACCGGACTGGGCGCTCCGCATTGGGACAGTGATGCTCGCGCGCTACTGTGCGGGATGTCGCGCGGAACCAATAAAGCCCATATTGCCCGTGCAGCCTTAGAGTCGATTGCTTTTCAAGTGTCTGATGTACTCACGGCGATGCAGGCAGACATTCATCATCCCTTGAAAGAATTACGCGTAGATGGTGGCGCCAGCCAAAATGATATGCTGATGCAATTCCAGGCGGATATTCTTAATGTTCCGGTGCTACGTCCAAAGATGCTGGAATCGACCGCATGGGGCGCGGCAGCGATGGCGGGTTTAAAAGCCGGCGTATTTTCCAGCATGAACGATATTTCAGCGTCCTGGAAATTAGAGCGCGCCTTTGAACCGAACATGAATGCAGATCAGCGCCAAAGTCGTTTAAGCCAGTGGCAAACTGCGCTGAAACGTGCCAAGTCAGATCTCTAACATTGTGAAATATAGTCGTGATGATAAAAAACCGCTGAATTCAGCGGTTTTTTATGTTTTAGAGAATCAGCCTTAATGTGCGTGACCACCGCCATTCACACCCAATTTGGGCCTTGGCGCGAGCCAAACAATCAGTGCAGCAAAAACAAAAACCAGGGTTAAAATTAAAAACACATGATTGGCAGATAAAGTTAAGGCTTCCTTATCCACCAGACTGGATATATAACCCAGCGCCCCTTCTGAACTCATGCCACTTTGCATCAGGGTATTTTGCACTTCAGCCAGATGTAAATTGGAAACCATCTCGCTACGTGACACTTTGCTATGATCATCCCAAATCGTTACCGCAATTGAAGCGCCGATTGCTCCGGCCATGGTCCGCAAGAAATTCATCAATCCCGCGGCAGATGCCATTTCATGCGGTTGTACCGAAGCCAATGCCATATTCGACAACGGAATAAAGAAAAACGGTACTGCAAAGCCCTGTAAAATTTGTGGCCAGGCCAAGGCCATAAAGTCAGCATCGGTGGTCCAGAAAGCCCGCATTAAGGTCACTATCGCCAAAAGGCTCAAACCGAAACTGGCTAAAATCCGCTGATCATATTTGGTTGCCATTTTTGCCACAATTGGTGACATGAGCAAGCTACCCAAGCCCATAGTCGCCGTTAAATAACCGGCCCAAGTGGCAGTATAACCCAAGTTGATTTGCACCCACTGCGGAATCAGCACGATACTGGAGAAAAATGCACCAAAAGCGAAGGCTAAAGATAACACCGAGAAGGTAAAGCCGCGATAACGGAAGATCTGAATATTGACCACCGGATGCCGTTCGGTAAGTTCCCAAATAATAAACAGAATTAATCCCACTACGGTAATCACTGCTAAAGCACAAATAAAGGTGCTGTTAAACCAGTCATTTTCATGGCCAAGATCGAGAATTAATTGTAGTGCGCCAATCCATAAAATCAGCAAAAACAGTCCAATGGTGTCAATTCTAATTTTTGAAATTAAGGTTTCCGCAGGTTTCAACAAGCGCAGTGCAGCAATCGCACAGAAAATTCCGACTGGAATATTGATAAAGAAAATCCAGTGCCAAGACAGATTGTCACTGATCGAACCACCCAAAATCGGTCCAAGAATTGGCCCCACTACCGTGGTCATCGCCCACATCCCCATGGCCTGAGACTGCTTTTCCGGAGGGAAAATACGCATCAGCAAAGTTTGACTGAGTGGCATAATCGGACCACCAAACAAGCCCTGTCCGATTCGGCACATCACCAACATTTCCAAACTGGTAGATAAACCACAGAGAATGGAAAAAACCGTAAAGCCAATCAGACTAATGACAAACAGCCGTACCGTACCAAAACGTCCGGCTAACCATCCGGTCAGTGGAACACAAATCGCTTCTGCAACCGCATAAGAGGTAATGACCCAAGTCCCTTGGGAACTTGAAACCGCCAAACTGCCGGTGATATGCGGCACTGAAACATTGGCAATGGTCATGTCCAAAACCACCATAAAGTTGGCCAAAGCCAACACAAAGGCAGCAAGGATCAGGCGCCCCCCTTTCAGATCGCCAAATGATACGTAGTTATTGTTCATAAGCGACTACTTCGAAGCGAGGTTGATTTTCGCTTCCATCGATAAACCCACACGTAATGGATGTTCAGCCAGTTCTTTCGGATCAAGTGCAATACGTACCGGTAAACGCTGAACCACTTTAATCCAGTTACCCGTCGCATTTTGCGCAGGAATTAAGGCAAAGGCTGAACCTGTCCCCCCTGAAAAGCCCACCACTGTGCCGTGAAACTCAACATCATCGCCATATAAATCAGACGTGAGTGTAGCTTTCTGTCCGGCTTGTACCTTTGCCAGCTGGCTTTCTTTAAAGTTGGCATCGACATACAGTTTATTAATCGGTACCAGCATCATTAACACTGTCCCTGCGGCAACACGCTGCCCCACCTGAATATTACGGCGGGTAATCACGCCATCAAACGGCGCCTTAATTTCGGTTCGTTCCAGATCAAGCAAAGCCTGTTTTAAATGTGCCTGCGCAATCTGAACATCAGGCGTCGATGTTTCATTACTACCGCGAATCAAGGCTTCATTGGCTGCCAAGGTACTTTGCGCTGCTTTTTGACTGGATTGTGCCTGAGCCAAACCGGCTTTCGCCAAATCCAAACCGGCCTGAGCATTATTCACCGCACTCTGTGCAGTGCTGAGTTCTTCTTTAGAGATTGCACCCGATGCACTCAATTGGGTACGACGTGCCAAATCATCCTGCGCTTTATTCAGTTCAGCTTGGGCTTTAGCGACCTGAGCTTCTGCGCTGTGAATGCCATCATCGCTGACATAGACTTGTGAATTTAAGGCACTGCTGTTGGCTTGCGTCTGTTTGTATTGACGTTTTGCTTTCAGCAATTCTGCTTGCGCCTGTGCAACCGCAATTTCTGCATCACGATTGTCCACCCGAACCAAAATATCACCCTGTTTTACCGCTTGAGTATCACTCACCATAACCTGTGCAACTTGCCCATTTACCATTGAAGTAATGGAGGCGGTTTCTGCACCGACATAGGCATTATCGGTCGTGACTGAATGATTTAAAAACAATGCCCAGATAGCATATAGAATAGCTGCAATGATGAAAATCAAGGCTACAACAGTTAAAGCTTTCTTGCGTTTGCTTTTTAAGGCAGCATCCGAAATTTCTGGGTCTGGCTGTGGTTCTGGCAGGGTGTTTTGCGCATCTGTCATCGATTATTCCTAAATCCAACAGACTTGGTCACCACACATCATATTTGTCGTTCTGAGTGAGTAATCTAAAACGAACAGCTATGCAAGACACATCAATGTCATGAAATGGTGTCGATGAAAAAGTCATTTTTTATTTAATATTGCTGCGCATTTTAATGACAAAAAATCATGATGCGATAATAAAAATGTAACTCATCAGTCTTTAAAACCAATGCGGCACTGAATTTTTATTCAATGCCGAATCAACAGGTCCATTCTGCCTCTTGTTAGTCCAATGCCCTTAAAGCAAACTTAATAAGCATAAGATGCAATGGCAGTGGCAATCGGCTTATCTTCATCATTGACCAAGGTCATCCGCATGGTGCAGCCCTTACGCCCTAAACGTAAGGTTTCAGCGCGGGCAATAAAACATTTGCCACGACCTGGGGCCAAATAATCAACCCGCATATCTACCGTTGCCAAGCGAGTGACTTTTTTAATGGTGTCGGGCAATTGATCAGGTTCAGCCTTTTTATATAACTCGCCCATCGCAACAATACCGCCGATACTGTCCAAAATCGTCGCAGCTACACCGCCATGTAGAATTTGAAAGGCAACATTGCCAATCATAAAAGGCTGCATTTCAATATAGGCTTCAATTTGTCCATCAACGACACGCATGACCATCTCATTGTGTTTGAAGTAAGGAGAACTATTGAATGCATGACACAACTGCTTCAGGACAACATCGATATCCACTTTCGAGCCCAAATGAATATTTCCTGTCCAATGTTTATCTGAATTACTCATAATCTGCTCGAATACCTTAATTTGAGAAATAGCTCTTAACTTTTGCCCCAAAATTTTATTCTGGGGCTACAATAGCCATAGTTTAATACTGATCATTGAGATTGTTATGACTTATACGTTCAATCGTCCTGCATTTCCTGCGACTCGCATGCGCCGAATTCGAAAAAATGATAAATTGCGTTCTATGGTACGTGAAACCCAGTTAACGACAGATCATCTCATTTACCCAGTATTCGTACTTCCGGGGCAAAACCAGACCCAAAATATTCCAAGCATGCCCAATGTTCAGCGACTTTCTGCTGATCTGCTGTTAAAAAAATCAGAACGCTTGCTTGAATTGGGGGTTTCTAAACTCGCTTTATTCCCTGTAACACCACAAGAAGATAAAAGCCTAACTGCTGAAGCCGCTTGGGATGAAGATGGTCTGGTTCAAAACACCATTCGCCTGTTAAAAAAAGAATTACCAGAAATGGTGCTGATCACTGACGGCGCACTGGATCCTTATACCACGCACGGTCAGGACGGCATTATTGATGACACGGGTTATGTGCTGAATGATGAAACCGTTGAATGCCTGATTAAACAGGCTTTAAGTCATGCCGAAGCCGGTGCAGATGTGGTTGCACCCAGTGACATGATGGATGGCCGTATTGGCGCGATTCGTAATGCGCTTGAGACCAATGGTCATATCTATACCAATATCATGGCCTACTCGGCTAAATATGCCTCCAGCTTCTACGGTCCTTTCCGTGATGCCGTGGGTTCATCCAGCAACCTGAAAGGTGGCAACAAATACAATTACCAGATGGATATTGGTAACCGTGCTGAAGCATTGCATGAAATTGCACTAGATATTCAAGAAGGTGCAGATATGGTGATCGTGAAACCGGGTATGCCCTATCTCGATATCGTGCGTGAAGTGAAAGATACTTTTAGCGTACCAACTTTCGTTTATCAAGTCAGCGGTGAATACGCAATGCTGGCCGGTGCCATTCAAAATGGCTGGTTATCAGACGATGTGATTATTGAATCGCTGATGAGCTGTCGCCGTGCCGGTGCCGATGGCATCTGGACTTACTTCGCTGAAGAAGCTGCGCTTAAACTCAAAGACATGAAATAAGGATTAGTGGCGCAAGCGATGAAAGTTGCCATCATTGGAGCAGGCATTAGCGGTCTATTGTCTGCTTTAGAACTTGTGGAACAGGGATGTTCCGTGATTATTTTCGATCAGCAGCAAGCGGGAAAAGCTGCCTCCTGGGCGGGTGGTGGCATCCTTTCCCCCATGTATCCATGGCGCTATCCACGCGCGGTGAATCAACTGGCGCAATATGGTAAATCGCTGTATTTTGAATGGAATGAAAAATTAAAACCTGTCACGTGCATTGATTTTGAAATCCATGATACCGGCATGCTCATTTTGGATGAAAGCGATTTTGACATCGGACAGCGCTACGCCCAACAGTTTGATGAACCGATGCAGCAATGCCAACTGCTACAACAGCCGCAACTGCAGCAGATCAATCCGCATATTTCCGCGCAATTTAGCCAAGCGCTGTATTTCTCACAATTGTCTAATGTACGTAATCCACGCCTGCTCAAATCCATCATCAGCTATTTAAAACAGCATCCAAGCGTACAGTTCTATGAAAATACCTGGGTGGATCATTTTCATATTCAACAGCAGCGTGTGACCGCTATTCAGACCCAATCCGGCCAACAGATTCAGGCCGACCAGATCGTCATTGCGACGGGTGCATGGTCCGCGCACTGGTCACAACAATTGAATATAACCATTCCAGTCAAACCCATTCAGGGACAAATGCTGCTGTTTAAAACGCCTGAACAGTGGTTACCAACCATCTGCATGAATAAGGTGATGTACCTGATTCCACGTCAGGACGGGCATGTGGTCTGTGGTTCCAGTATGGATGAGCTGGGTTTTGAACATCGTCCCAATATGCAAACCCAACAGCATATTTACAAAGCATGTCTGGAGATGGTACCGGAACTTGAACAGTTTCCGATTGTGAAACAATGGGCAGGCCTCAGACCGGGTTCACCTACCGGTGTGCCCTATATCGGGAAAATGCCAGAGCTTGAGAATCTTTGGGCCAACTTCGGACATTTCCGTAATGGCTTATGTATGGGCCCTGCCTCGGCACGCTTATTACGACAGCTGATGCTTGAGCAACCCACATGTGTAGATCCTACCGCTTTTAGCACTCAGAGATTAAAATCTGACGTTTTAACCGCCCGCTAAAATATCAGCCAAAGCCAGTTTTAACGTAGGATATTTAAACTCAAATCCTAGCTCTTGCAATGCTTTCGGTTGTACATATTGACCGTTCAAAACCAGTTGCGCTTGCTCACCCAACATTCCCTTCAAAACAAAAGCCGGCAAACAGAATAAAGGTTTACGATGCAGTTGCTGTGCAGCTATTTGAGCAAATTGCCCTTGGGTTATTTTTTCTGGACAAACCACATTAAAAATTCGTGTGCTGGTTTCATTTAACATCAGAAATTCAATCGCACGCAGCACATCCTGAATATGCACCCAAACCACGGGTTGCCGCCCATGTCCAATTCGCCCCACCATATTCAGTTTAATGGGTAACAGCATGCGTGGCAGAATGCCTCCATTCTTGGCAAATACAATACCGAAGCGCACGATTTTAGTATTCTGTTGCTGAAAACTTAATGCCGCCTGTTCCCATAGCTGACACAGTTCCGACATAAAAATAGATTGTGGCGCAGACTGTTCGGTACAAACTTCTGACCATTGTTCGGTCGGATCAATGCCGTAATAACCAACGGCAGAACCCGAGATAATACGTTTCGGAAAAATCTGTCTTTTTTCTAAATAGCGGTACAGCTGATGAGTGGTATTAACCCGACTCTCAATCAGTTGCTGCTTTCGTGTTGCTGTCCAGCGCGCCTGACCAATATTTTCACCGGCAAGATTAATCACATAATCAATTCGATCAGTTTTAAGTTCATCAAGACTCTGAACCCAGGTGAGATCTGGATGATTGGATATCTTATTCTTCTGGCGAGTCAGCCCAATCACTGCATAATCACGCGATAATAAATAAGGCAGTAGATGCGAACCAATAAAACCACTTGCACCTGTTACCAGTACGTTTTCTTTTAGCATTCGACCACCTCACTTGAGTATTCTTATCTATAAAACAGGATGATTTTTAATTCAAGCGTATGGCATTTTTTTAACCAAACATTTTTTTCGCCATGCGTTGTGCCTGTTTGCCATAAAACCAATAGGTCAAAATATAAAGCGGAATGGCAATGAGTAAAAACATAATCAATACGATGCTCATAAATTGCGGATTTTTCAGATACAGCAGAAAATTCTGCCAAACCTCGGGATCGCCTTTGGCAAAAATTAAAATCCCAAGCAACAAAAATGCAAGGTTATAACCCCAAAAAATCAGACTGAAGCCTAAAGTTATTTTTTTTCGTTCTTGCTCGCTTGGTGCACGTTGTTGTTGTTTTAAAAATTTATAAAGTACTAAAATCATTGCAGTTAGATAAGGAACAATGGTGAGAATACCGCCCATGCCTGTAGGCAGTAAAGCTGCCAATATTCCGCAGATACAGGTAAAAATAAAACAGAAAAAGAAAAACCATAAAAAATATCGACTTAGTGACACCGTATACCTGCATAAACAACTTTTAGACTACCAGTATAGAAAAAAATGAGGTTTTTTTCATTTTATTGTCAACCAATCTGTAAACTGCTGCGTTATATAGGGTAAGAAGTTCATAAACCCGTTAATTTGTACCGGCATCCACAATATTTTCGGTGAACTTTTCCTAAAGCAATAAACTTGGTTTCAAGTTTTAGTACGGAACAGCAGCCCAAGCTAAATCTTGCAACAGATTTTTTTGACCGACGATTTCATCATCACTCGAATCGTCGGTCTTTTATTTTCTAGAGTCTATTTTTCTTAGATCTACATTGCATGTACTAATTTAGATGAATAGTGTGATGCTTCAGTTAACTATCAAAATAATTCTAATTATTCATCTATTAGCTAAAACTATTTCATTCCAAAGATTAACTTTAAGCCTAATAAAGTCATCACGCCACCAGCAATACGGTCAAAAATAGCTTTAAATTTTAAATATACACGGCGTGGTTTTTCTGCTGATAAGGCAACTGCGACCAATGAACACCAACCTGCATCAATAAAGAAACATAGAATGGGTAATACAAAATAATAATAAGCTGGAATTTCTTTAGGTAATAGTGCTGTAAAAATACTGGCCAGCACAATCGCAATTTTTGGATTTGAAAGTTGAGTAATGAGTCCGGTACTAAAAGCCCGGCGCAATGACATTTGAGAGCTTGTATTATTATTGGCTTCAATGGGGTCTTTGGCATGTTTAATAATTTTGGCAGCCAACCACAGCAAATATAAACCGCCACAGATTTTTAAAATCAGATACGCTGATGGCACTGCCAACAAAAATGCCTGTAGACCCAGCACCGCCAATAAACCAAAAATAGCCGCTCCAGTACCTGTACCTAAAGCGGTAAACAGACCATGTTTACGTGAAATAGCGATTGAATTTTTGGCGACATAAATCGATGTCGGTCCAGGACTCATTGCGCCTAACATAAGAGCAAAGGCGATTGAGCCCAAAATCCAAAATGATTCCACGTGAAAAGCCTTGTATGAATTAATTTCGTGATAATTTTACAATTTTAAAATTTGAATATCTCGCTATTTTTCTCAGGTTTTTCGCAATTTCACCGAATAATTCACTAAGATTTTCTTTAATCCCCCATAAAAGCATTTCATAGGCGAAATAAGACGATCATTTATTTTAAAGCAGATGAACCAGGGACAAGCACTCCTGCTGAAAATCGTCCACAAAATCGACTTTTAGCACGACTAAATCCATAACAAGCTACAGGTAAACAAAGGTACAAGCAAAAAACTAAAGATGAATCGTAAAACTGAAAATCAAACCGACCATATCCCGTCCCTCTTAAAAAGAATTTTATAATATTGCGTACTGGCAATCCTTACTTTTCAAGTCTCTGAGTATTTTCACTTGCACTGAGCTGCGTAAGACGATAATCATGATCATTCACGGGCATACCACCAATAATCATCGTTCTAACTTCAGTTTTCGGCTTGTTATAGTCATCTTTTGCATCACATGCTGTCAGCAACAACAGTAAGCAAACCGATAAACCTACGGATAGTTTTTTCATCACATATCCTCTTTTTTCATCATTGTTATATTTTCTAGCTTAGCACCAATGTGTATTTTTTAATCATTTTTTTATGTTTTTAATTCAACTATTTAAGATATTTTACAAATAAGTATCGATCGTAAATCTACAATATACAGAACTGTCCGTTAAAAATTTATTTCAATTAACTGAGTTATAAAAATTGAATGCCATTACAGTCACATGTCTGTAGCTACTTTTGTAGATACACACTCTCAAGCAAATAATATGACTGTAGATAAAAATATTTTGCGTACAATACGATTGAATATTCAGGGATCGTGATGAAATGTTTGATCAGATTGCACAGTCAGTGGCCTACCAAAAACTTAATCTTGCTGCTGTTTCAGTCACGGTTAAGCGATTAGATCAAATCCATCCGCAAATTTCCGGCAATAAATTTTTTAAACTGAAATACAACTTTCTTGAGGCACAAGAACGAGGTTTAAATAAAGTCCTGACCTTTGGCGGGGCTTATTCCAATCATATTGCTGCAACAGCATATGCAGCACATTTATTTGGCTTCAAAAGCGTGGGGATCATTCGTGGTGAAGAACTGGCCGCCAAAGCATTAAACTCGACTTTAGCCACGGCGCAACAGTTTAGCATGCAACTGCATTTTGTTTCGCGTGAACAGTATCGTTTAAAAGATCAGCATGAATATCTTGCAACATTGAACCAACAATTTCCTGAATATTTTATTATTCCTGAAGGTGGAACCAATCCGCTTGCCATTCAAGGCTGCAAAGAAATTCTAAATACCGAAGACTTACAAAATTATGATGTAATCTGCTGTGCTGTGGGTACAGGTGGAACTATTTCAGGAATCATTGAAGCGAGTGCAGAGCATCAAACTATTCTCGGTTTTTCAGCCTTAAAAGGTGATTTTCTGCAGCATGATGTAAAACAATGGACAACAAAGCAAAACTGGAAAATTATCGATACCTATTGCTGTGGAGGTTATGCCAAAACCACGCCTGAGCTTTTACAATCCATGCAGTCTTTTGAAACCGAGCACAATATTCCTTTAGAACAAGTTTATACCGCCAAAATGATGGTCGGTTTATTTGATTTAATTGAACAAAATTATTTTCCACGTGGCTCGCGTATCTTGGTGATTCACACTGGCGGCTTGCAAGGTCGGCACACTGGCTAAGATCAAGCCTGAAATTAGCAGTAAAATTGTCTATAATGCCCTGCTTTTATCTCCCGTGAGTTGTCCCATGTCTACAAATCAGTACGATGTCATTGTTTTAGGTGCAGGTGCATCAGGTCTGATGTTGGCATATATGGCGGCACAACGTGGTCGTAAAGTCTTGGTGGTTGAAAAAGCCAACAAAGTCGGTAAAAAAATTCTGATGTCTGGTGGCGGTAAATGTAACTTCACCAATCTATATGTCGAACCTGAAAATTACATTTCACATAATCCACACTTCGTGATTTCAGCGCTGACTCGTTATACCAACTGGGACTTTATTGGCTTGGTGTGCGAACACGGTATTGAATATGAAGAGCGCAAACACGGACAACTCTTTACCTTAAACGGTGCCAAAGAAATTTTAGCCATGTTATTGGCTGAATGCGATAAAACCGGCTTGGTCGATATTAAAACCAGCTGTGAAGTAAAAACTGTGACTCCTGCTGAGGGTCAGGGTTTTCAAGTAGCAACGTCTATGGGTTATTTTCAAGCTGAATCTGTAGTGGTGGCAACCGGTGGTTTATCGGTGCCAACCCTAGGAGGGTCTGGGATTGGTTATGAGATTGCCAAACAGTTTGGGCATCATGTCCATCCCACCCGTGCAGGTTTAGTACCTTTTACTTTTTCCGACCAATTCAAAGAAGTTACTACCCGTTTAAGCGGAAATGCAGTAGATGCGACACTCTCCAATGATTTAAACAGTTTTACCGAAGCCCTGCTGTTTACCCATCGCGGTTTAAGTGGGCCAAGCTCACTGCAACTTTCTAATTATTGGGATGTCGGTCAGCGCTTTAATATTAACTTCCTGCCTTATATCGACCTGGTTGATTTCTTTAAATCGAAAAAAAGCAGTCAACCGAAAGTTTTGCTGCGGACTTTGTTAAATGAGCATCTGCCTAAAAGTGTAGTACTGGAATTACAAAATTTAATCTGGGCTGAATCGGCAGATATGCCAATTGGTAATTTGAGTGATGAAAAGCTTGAACAGATTGCTCAGCGCTTGCATGCTTTTGAAGTTAAACCATCCGGAACTGAAGGTTATCGTACTGCAGAAGTGACTTTAGGCGGTGTGGATACCACAGAAGTTTCATCCAAAACCATGGAAAGTAAAAAGCAGAAAGGTTTATATTTTGTTGGGGAAGTTCTTGATGTATCCGGTCATTTAGGCGGTTTTAATTTTCAATGGGCATGGGCTTCTGCACATGCCGCATCGCAATATGTTTAAAAAATACCAATTATTCTAAATAATCAGTATGTAATAAACGAACAGGTTTAGCCTGCTGTAAACGAGCAATTGTGATCTCCATTTTCGCAATTGCTTGTGCTTCAGATGAAGCTTCAGCAACGTTCAACATAGTCGCAAGTGACTTAAAAATTTTATTTAATAACATCATGATCTCCTTTTATTATTACCATTCATACATCCAGGTATGATTCTCAATATTTCACTCACATTAATCTAAATGCTTATATTCTATGAAATAGTTGATTTATAAATAGCATAAAAAGCCAAGAAAAACGATCATTTTTTAGCTATTTTTTCATTTTGGTTTTCTTGTGACTTATCTACTGAATAATCATGCTTTACTTGTTTATGTGCTTGCTTCGCTCTAGCAAATACAAATTTATAGGCACTAATAAAGAAACCTGCAGTAATTCCTGCAATCACAATCGGTGCAATAAATTTATTCGGTTCTTTTTTTGACATCATGATCTCCTTTTGAATATTAAATAAAAGACCGACCACATTGATGTGATCGGTCTGCTACAAAACTGATAGGTTATTTAGGGTCATCTTTAGGATGAATATCAACATCTTGTACAGGTTCGCCTGTTGAACCATACGGATTATTTAATGGCTTATTTTCGGGATTGACCTGTAGACCATTATCAGATGGAGTAAGACGCACCTCATTGGTTGATGTTGAACTCTCTACGATTGTCGATGGAGGTGGTGCGCTTGAAGATGTTTTAGGGACATCCGGTTGATAATCTGGATTAGGATATTTTGCTTTCTCTTTGGCTTGATTAATCAAGTCAGTCAATACACGCTCAGCAGGCTGACGACCGCCTAAACCAAAGGCCAAAGCAAATGCCACTGCCACTGCACCCAGCGTTAAACCAAAGGCAAGATTCACGATAGAATCGGCAATACCCATTGCACGTAAGCCCATAGCAATCACTAAGCCCATAATCAGGATACGAACCAAGTTTGCTAACCATCGTGAACTGTTATATTCACCACGTCCAATGACTTTCGCGACCAGGTTTGCTAGCCAGAAGCCGATCATCAAGATAACAGCACCCAGTAAAATATTGGCACCGAACTGGATAAACATCGAAATAAGCACACTCACCTGTTCAAAACCAAGTCGGTTTGCCGCTTCCGATACTGCAAAAAGCATGGTAAAGAAAACAATCATGTAACCCACAATGCAAGACACTTTAGTGGTGCCTAAAAAGCGTTGTGCATCCATTTTGGCAGGTAATTCATCAACACCTGTTCCAGCCAATACATCAACCACCAAATTGGCCACGAAACGTGAAACCACATAAGCCAGAATTAGAATTAGACCAGCCGCAATAATATGCGGGATGGCATTCATAATCTCGTACAACATCGCAGTCGCGGGTTGTGAAATGGCCTGAATACCTAAGGCTTCAAATGCAATGATGAGGGAAGTAATAATAATGATGGCGAAGACAAATGAACCTAGCATTTTTGGCAAATTAGAATTTTTTAAGAAACCAATTTTTTGCGCCTCATGTTGCAAATTCAAACTGCTAACCAAACCTTCTACAATACCGCGTACAATTTTTGCCAAGATATAACCAACAAAAACAATAACAGCAGCAATAAAAATATTGGGTAAGAATGAAACGACTTCATTCACCATATTTTGTATAGGGAATAACAGACCGTTGAGACCTAAAATAGACAATACAATCGGTAGGAATAACAATAAAATTAGCCAATAAACAATTTCGCTAATATTTTTGCTGATTGGACTGACACCGACATCGGCACTCAGTTTTTCATCTAGCTTGGTACGGTCAAGCAGTTTTTGCATGCCTACTTTGACTAGATTGGCCACAATCCAGCCAATAAAACCAACTGCAACTGCAGCTAAAAGTTGTGGAATAAACAACAGGAATTGCTGAACCATATTACTAAATGGTCCACTCACACCGGTAAGATTAAGCACATTTAATGCGCCTATGACCGCAATGATCATCACGATCCAAAACACGACACGCGATACAATACTTTCAATATTTGAGCGATGTCCGGTTGCACTTGAAAGTCTTTGATTTGTTCCTATTTTTTCTAAAACTTTTTTAACTCCTGCTGCAATAATAAGAGCAAGAATCCAACCAATCAATAAAATAGCAACAGCGGCTAGAATGGGATGGAATTGATTCCAGTAATACATGGCATCAAATTCTCCTCCTCTAGGGCCTCCAGAAAAATATTCATTCATGTTGTATTTCCTCTTGTTATTACTTATTGAAGTCTTACGGCGATGAATCGCTTTATTATCTTGACTAAGTTATCTTGACCAAGCCTATTGAGCGTGAGCCGAACCAAAAATCACGAGGTTAAAAACACATTAGAATTTGCTTATTTTTTATTCAATACAAACCATCACAAATACAACAAAAGCGCACACTAGATTGCACAAAAGCCCTAGTCTTTTCAGACTAGAGCTTTAATAAAAAGATAATTTAAGTTTTCAGTTAATAGTCTTTTGCAGTGGCCGTATCTTTATCGGTAGCAACTGCTTCATCACCCGATGTACCAGTTGTCGTATTATTCGGTGTCGCGGGTTGGGCTGAAGGATTAGGATGTCCAGGAGGGGCATCTTTAGGGGTTGGTTCCTTATCCGCAAACATATAAGCCAGTAACGCAATAAAGAAAACACCCACAAGAATTAGAATATAAACAGGCAAACGTTTCTTTTGCGATCTTTCTTCTGGGGTAATTACATGAGGTGGTTTATTGAAATCATGTGTCATATTCCTATCCCCTCTTTTTTGTCATGTCCGTATTTTTATATTAGCAATACTTCTTATTCGGTTATGTGTAAAAGCATAGTGACATGGTGAATACATGTAAATTTCCTTTAAACGGCTTAAGCTTAAAAAATCCGTTTTGGATTGGCTTGGATGGCTAATTCTACAACCATTTCATGTTCATCTTTCAGTTTGACACCAGAGAGTTGCAACTGTCGTGACTTTCTCATCAGTGCCATTAAACGCTGAATGGCAATTTGTTCAGACAACCCGGCAGGACGTACATTGGAAATGCAATTACGCATCGCATCATGGCAACCTCTATAGGCATTCCAGGTGTAGTAAATTCCCATACTGTCGGGTGAACTCAAACCTGGACGTTCACCTATCAGCATCACCAGCATTTTGGCATTTAGAATCTGGGCAACTTCATCACCCAAAGCTACGCGACTTCCGGTTGCAATCACCAAAGGCGCAACAGACCAAGCCTCATTGATACAGGACTGGTGTAATTCTGCAATGAAATGCGCTGCATTATCTTCAATGGCACGTGCGGATAAACCATCACCCGCCACAATCACCACGTCATATTCAGTTTGATGTTGCAGTTGATATTGCTGTAATAATGTTCTAGATGAATCTGACAGTACTCGACCTAAATCCGGGCGTTTTAGGTAAGTATCTTTATCTTCTGCGCAACTGGAAATATGCAAAATATCGGTGTTCAGTTTTGCCAATTGCTCTTCTAAAGCTTGAACATCGAGTACTTTTAAAACGGCATCTTTGGCCTGCGCGTGTGAAAGCTGGAATTCCAAGGAAGGTTTAGTCGGTAAACTGCCACCGACTCGACCTAATGCAATACGGGCATCGGTAAACTGTTTCAGTTGTTCCCATGCATTTTGCTTCAGCTCTGGTTGAAATTGAATATCGTATTGAACTGTCATCATCAAATCCTCGACTCATGACATGATTAAACGGGAAAACTTTTCCGGCAGCTGGCTTGGCCATTGCAGTTGTGATGCCTGCAGTTTCAAAATTCCCTGTTGCTCGAGCCAAGTTGTAAACTCGGGTGCAGGCTGCAAACCTAATAATTGGCGAATATATAAAGCATCATGAAAAGAGGTGGTTTGATAATTCAGCATCACATCATCCGAACCCGGAATGCCCATAATGAAATTAATTCCGGCATTGGCCAACAATGTGAGTAACACATCCATATCGTCCTGATCGGCATCGGCATGGTTGGTATAGCAAATATCACAGCCCATCGGCAGACCCAGTAATTTGCCACAGAAGTGATCTTCCAGCCCTGCCCGAATAATCTGTTTTCCGTTATATAAATATTCAGGGCCAATAAAGCCCACTACGGTATTGACCAGAAAAGGCTGATACTTTCGGGCCACTGCATAGGCTCTGGCTTCCATGGTTTGTTGATCCACCCCATGATGGGCATTACTGGATAATGCACTGCCCTGTCCGGTTTCAAAATACATCACGTTCTGACCGACCGTACCCCTTTTTAAACTTAAAGCGGCTTCATGGCCCTCCTGCAACATGGCTAAATCAATCCCGAAAGCACTATTGGCGGCTTGTGAACCGGCTATTGACTGAAACATTAAATCGACTGGAATATTTTTATTGACCAGCTCTATGCCAGAACTGACATGAGTCAAAACACAGGACTGGGTCGGTATCTCATATTCATGAATAATATGATCCAGCAGTTTCAAGAGTTCTGAAAGATTTTGCAGATTATCGGTAGCCGGATTAATACCTATCACGGCGTCACCATTGCCATACATCAAGCCATCTAAAATACTGGCGGAAATCCCGAGTAAATCATCGGTGGGATGATTCGGTTGTAATCGGGTCGAAAGCCGTCCTTCCAAGCCAATGGTGTTCCGAAATTTGGTGATCACCTGGCATTTCTTTGCGACCAGAATCAAGTCCTGATTACGCATAATCTTGCTCACTGCAGCCACCATTTCAGGCGTCAGCCCCGCTTGTAAATGTTGTAATTTTTCAGTGTTGGCATCTTCACTGAGTAACCAGTTGCGAAAGTCTCCTACGCTAAAATGTGAAATGGGATAAAAAGCCAGTGCATCATGTTCATCAATAATTAAACGGGTCACTTCATCCTGATCATAATCAATTAAAGTTTCTTGCAGAAATTGCTTGAGTGGAACATCCGCCAGACACATCTGTGCTGCAACCCGTTCCGTTGCATCTTGTGCTGCAATTCCAGCCAGATGATCACCTGAGCGTTCAGGCGTGGCTTTTGCCATCAATGTTTTTAAATCTGCAAAAACATAATGATGATGGGCAACATTGATTTGATACAGCATGATGCATTGCTCCTGATTGTATAATTATTATTTCAGTTCCTGTTCCGCAGCCTGAATATTGGCAAACTCTTCTTCTGGCGTTCCGGCAACCAATTGATTTCTGCTATATAACAAGAAATAAACAATAAATGCTGCATAAATTGCTGCCGCCATCAGCCAGACTTTAGGGTCAACCACAAAGCCTGCCACGACCGCGATAGCTGCCAGAACCAAAGCAATAGATGCTGTGATGATGCCGCCCGGCGCTTGATAAGGACGTGGCATATCGGGTTTTGAAATTTTCAGTTTGATGTATGCCATCATCATCAGCACATAAGAAATGGTTGCACCAAAAACAGCCATCAAAATAAGCAGATCGCCTTCTCCTGTTAAAGACAGCATAAAACCAATAATACCCGGAATAATAATCGCCCAATGCGGAGCATGGTTGTTATTTGTTAAAGAGAGTTTTTTCGGTAAATAGCCGGCACGTGACAGCGCGAAAACTTGACGAGAGTAGGCATAAATAATCGAGAAGAAACTGGCAATTAAACCTGCCAAACCCACAAAGTTTACAAAGCCTGCAAGCCAGGTATTTTCACCATAGACCGCTTTTAAAGCATCAACCAGCGGTGCACCTGAATTTTTTAAAGTATCCGCACCCGCTGCACCAGTCCCTAAAACCAAAATGCTTAATGCAAAAATGGCTAGGATAACCATAGAACCAATTAAACCACGCGGTAATGATTTATGCGGCTCTTTGGCTTCTTCAGCCGCTAAAGGTACACCTTCCACCGCCAGAAAAAACCAGATTGCATACGGTACTGCCGCCCAAATCCCTAAATATCCCAAAGGTAATAATGAGCTAGATCCTGTTGCCTCAGTATTTACTGCAATGTTGAATAAATTGTCACTATTGAAATATGGCGCCATAGCGAAAATAAACACCAATAAGGCAACAGCAGCAACGGCTGTAATCATAAAGATGATTTTTAAGGCTTCACCTGCACCTTTTAAATGCATTCCCATAAATAGCAAATAACAAACCAGATAAATAACCCAGCCACCAATCCCAAATAAAGACTCGCAATAAGCGCCAATGAAACAGGCAATCGCGGCAGGAGCAATGGCATATTCCATGAGAATGGCAGTTCCTGTGAGATAGCCGCCTAAAGAACCAAATGCAGTCCGCGCAAAACTGTAACCACCACCCGCTGTGGGTAACATGGTCGACATTTCCGACATAGCTAAACACATGCACAGGTACATGAATGACACAATGATGGTGGCAATAAACATTCCGCCCCAGCCACCTTGAGCCAGACCGAAGTTCCAGCCGGCAAAGTCACCCGAAATCACATACGCTACACCCAGACCGACCAATAACAACCAGCCGACTGCACCTTTTTTTAATTGTCTTTGGGCAAAGTATTCTTCTGCTGTATTTCCCGCTATCGGGGTATTCTCGATGACATCTTTAACATCTGACATACACACCTCTTATTTTATCTAATCAATAAGAGAGTTATGCATAAGCCATACCAATTTTAAAATTTGGTAAAAAAATGCATGAAGCGACTGGAGTATGAAAATAAATGAAGGGGAATTTTTATCTTTAATCTTGAATGAAGATGAATCTGGCTTTAGGTGCTGAAACAGCTAAAATGAGCTATAATTATGCACCTTGTTTTTCATGCTGCTTAACTTTATGGCGTATCGACAGCAATCTGTAACGCTTGATCTGGACACTGATGTCACTCATCAATGTTGCTTGCATTACACTCGTGATGAACATCTCATTGGAATTATTGAATTTAATAAACCCAGTTACATGCTTAAATGGGGTGACTTAGAATATTTTCGTCGTCGTACCGAAGAGTTTTCAGTGATGCCTTTCCCTGAATGTATCAATGCGATGGTGATTGATATTCGTAATATCGCACCCTTTTTAGACAATGAAGTGCCGATCATTCCTTGGCGTTTATTGGAAGAAGAATGCCCAATCCGCTTGGTGGTTCCACAAGACCGTCTTGAACATTATTCAGGTCTGTTTGAACCCACATGGTTGACTGCGGATGTTGAAACCGCGATTCAAGAAATTCGTGAATATATTGATATGTTTGTACATTAATAATAATTATTAGATTTGATTTATATATCCCTTTTTAATGAGGGATTTTTTATGCTTGGTCTTCTCTTAGGAGGGGTTTGGAGAGAGGTAAATATAATTATTTAAATTAAATACCCCTCACCCTAAAGGCATAGGTATCTACACATCTTTAGGTACCTAATGCAATCGCAGCAATCTCATTCAGTTCATCTATTGAATATTCCGAAAGTAGTTGAAGAGTGTTCAGTAAAATCGAAAGTCCTGCCAATATTGCAGGTGCACTTTCCAACTTGCCCCTTTTCTGCTGCCTGCCTGAAAGACGGGCCAGAAATATACGGATTTTCTGATTTTGTTCATCTGTACAGCGCTGTATTCTCCAAGTTACTACACACGCCATGCAACTAATCAGCAATCGTCTTAAAATCGCTTCGGGGGTAGTTTGAAGCCATGATTCAATGTCATGACCTGCTTGCTTGAGCAGCTTGAAATAACATTCAATTGACCAACGCCAGTAATACCAAGTCGTTAGTTCTATGGTACTGATTTCAGGAGGTACATTGCTAATCAGTGACCATCTTGCCAGTGTCTTTCCCTCACAGTCTTTAACTACTGAAATAATGAGCCTTGCTTCAATGGCATCACCTTGCTGAGATGTAACCATTTGACCTGTATGATCTTTCCTTTTCGGTTTAGCTGCACGAGTCATCCGAATATTGGTTTCTCCGACATGAAGCGTATGTTGCTTCCCCTTATATGAAATGGGTTTCACTTGCTGTGTTTCTATACATTCAGCAACTTCTGAAACTTTACATATTTCGCCCTGATGTTCAATCCGATGACCTTCCTTTGCTCGAATCAGCCATTGAAAACCATGGCTGTTTAATTCCCTCAAGTGAGCGATAGAATCACCTTCACGATCAATGATATGTACGCAGGTTTTCTTAATAGGCAACTGCTCAATCATTTGAATTTGTTCAACAAGGAAGTCTAAATGAGTTTTACGCTCAGTATATTGGTCATTAAATGTTGAATAGCAACCTGAGGCATCTGAGAGTGTTTGAGCCAATGGAGCAATAGGAAGACCTGAAGCTGCATCGACAAGCAAACTCGTTTGTAGCTCATAGCCCAAGTCGTATTGATGTGTTCTTTTCAATCTTTGAGTCTTATTACGATGTGTCACATATTGTAATTGAGACCAATCATGAATGACTAAAGCATAGCGATGCTGTGATGCACTGATGTCTTCACAAGCATGTTGCTGAATAGGTTCATTTAATTGTTTAAAAGAGACTTTATCATTATTTAAGAATCGCCAAACTGCCTGTGTGGTTGCGAAACTCGTTTTTTGGGCAGAGGCAATATCTTTAATTGCAGGAGCAAGTGAAGCTAGAGGATTCATATTGAGCTTTACAAGGCTATTGTAGCGTTTAATAAGACGCAGATCTAAGCCAGAGATGTTAAATTGAAGAGCATGCTCCTCAATTTAACGCAAAACATGAGAATTGTGTAGATACCTATGCCCTAAAGGAGGAGGAACTTAAAGGATTTTACCAATAATTCTCAACTGCAATATTCCCTTCACCACGGCGGTTCATGATCAAACCACGTGCCTTTAATGCTTCCTTGGTGTCTTCGACCATTTGCGGATTACCGCAGAGCATGACATGGCTGGTTTCAACATTAAATTGCAAACCTGCCGCTTTTTCCAGTTCACCATTTTCAATCAGTACCGGTAAACGGTCATGCAATGTAGCGTTTGGATCACGGGTAATAATCGGGATGAATTTAAAGCCACTATGCCCTTCGCCAAAGGTTTCAGCAATTTCCTGAATACGCTCTACATAAGCCAGTTCAACCTCGGTTCGCACACTATAAACCAGATTAATCTTTTGATATTTAGACCATGTATCGAAATCTTGCAGCATGGAAATAAACGGCGCCAAGCCTGTGCCAGTAGCGAGCAGCCACAAGTCATTCGGTAATGGAAGCTGATAACGTGCAAGCGTTAAGAAGCCATAGGGGATTTTTTCCAAGTACAGTTCATCGCCGACTTGCAAATGTTGCAAATTCGAAGTGAAGGCACCCTCTGGAACTACAATTGAAAAGAATTCCAAGGTTTCATCAAAAGGTGATGACACCACAGAATAAGCTCGAACAACCAGTTCATCACCCACTTTTAGGCCAATACGTGCAAACTGCCCTGCGGTAAATTTAAAATGTGCAGGTCGTGTCAGGGTAAAACTGAATAAGGTATTGGTCCAACGGTGTACAGATAAGACTTTTTCTAAGCTAAATTTTTCAATTGACATGATTTCAACGTGGCATGAAAGACTATGCTCATGGTAGCATGACCACATAATTTATTAATATTTTTTAAATGTTAAGGCTCTATTCATGCGCATGACTTTACGCCAGTTGGCTGTTTTTGTAGCAGTCGCCCAAGAAGGCACAGTAACCAAAGCCAGTGATGCCGTAAAACTCACCCAAAGTGCTGCAAGTATGGCTTTAGCCGATTTGGAAGATGGCTTAGGTGCCCCGCTGTTTGACCGTTTGGGTAAACGTCTACAATTGAATGACTTAGGACGTTATCTATTGCCACAGGCATTAGAAATTTTAGGTCGTTGTGATGCATTCGAGCAGGCAGCCAAAGGCGAGCTACAAAGTATCGACTTACGCTTAGGTGCAACGCTCACGATTTCAGATTACTTAATGCCCGATTTAATGGCAGATTTCCTTCAAATTCAGCCACAAGCGCATTTACAACTTCAAGTCGGCAATACCCGCCAAATGATTGAAGCTGTGAACCAGTTTCAGTTGGATTTAGCTTTAATTGAAGGTTCATGTCACCTACCGCAGTTGCAATGTATTCATTGGCGTGATGACGAACTGGCAGTGTGCT
Organism: Acinetobacter sp. ANC 5378; assembly: GCF_013004315.1. NCBI lineage: Bacteria > Pseudomonadati > Pseudomonadota > Gammaproteobacteria > Moraxellales > Moraxellaceae > Acinetobacter > Acinetobacter sp. ANC 5378. Next base: position 18,647 of record NZ_JABERK010000014.1, on the reverse strand, counting down.
GTTCACCAAATCATCCGCTTGCACAGCTTGAACGTGCATTAACCCCAGCTGACTTTGAGGCTGCAGGGGTTGAATGGATTTTACGTGAAGAAGGTTCAGGTACCCGTGAAGTCTTTGATAATGCAATTCTTAAAGATTTACCCGATGCCAATATCCGTTTAACCTTGGGTCATAATGAAGCAATTCTGAAAATTGTGGCAGGCGGCATTGGGATGTCCTGTATTTCTAAACTCGCCATTGAACCTTTACTTGAAAAAGGTCAGTTGGTCATTTTAGAAACTCCGTTCTGGCAACTCACCCGTCCTTTATTCATGTTGGTACATCGTCAAAAGTACCAAGGACCAGGTTTAAAAGCCTTTATGAAATTCTGCGAAGAATAATTTAAAGTCATAAAAAAAGCGCCAAATGGCGCTTTTTTTAACGTCCGAATTGGCGCTCGCAAGGTTCACCATCATTGTTACCATCCATTTGAGTTCCCGGACAGTTTCTTAAAAAGAAGACTGCTTCTTCATAAGAGCGCATTTGTGAACAATGCGTACGCCCATCACATTTAAATTGCGAAGACTGCTGATGTTGCACAGCATTTTGTTTTTCAATACTGGCACTGACTTTTTCTGAACGTGGTTTATTGGTTAAATAGGTTTGATCTTCTAGATTGCGCTGTCCCTGTTCAGACAGTACATTTTCTGGTAAATCCCCCAAAGCTTCTCGCTGCTGTTCCACAATTTGTGCCTGTTCTTGCATCAACTGTTGGGCTTTCAATTGTTGGGTCTGCCTATAAGCTTGATATTTGTTATAAACCAACACGGCCAGCACAGCGATAATAATTAGCCCAACAATCGTGAAAATACGCCCTTTGCGACTACGCTCATTAAACCGTGGCGAAGCACCGTGATTTCTATAAGAACCTTGTTGCGGCTGAGCTTCTAAAGCTGCTGTGTTCTGCTTTAAATCTAAACGAACAATCTGATCAGCTTTTAATTTACCGTTATCTTCGACAATACGAAACTTTAACTTTTCCCCTATTTTAGGTTCTACACTTTTATTGGGAAAATCCTTGATATGAAAAAATAAGTCTTTCGACTCCCCATCCATGCTAATAAATCCAAAGCCACGCTCTACGATATAGCTTTTAATTTTTCCCTCAACAAACATAAGTCACTCTTATTATTTAAATCTTATGCAGGTAATTGTAATAAAAAAAGCGCCTCAATGGCGCTTTTTTTATGCATTACATTTAATTCATTCTTCAGTTGAATGACATCGCTCTTTTCATCTATAGGAATGAAAATTTTATTTACGTAAGTTTGATAACAAGGCTGATGTGATCGACTTATTATGGGTAGACACTTTTGATTTCTTTGCTTTTGCAGATTTATCTTCAACGCGTTCTATACGAACTGCTTTAAACTTTTCTCCATTTTCAACAGCTACGAATTTCACCCGTTCATTACGTTTCGGTTCGCCTTCTGCCGCAGGGAAATCTGAAATATGGAAGAATATATCCCCTTCAGTTGTACCAATAAAACCAAAGCCTTTTTCAGGGTCGTACTGTTTGATTTTGCCCTGTTGTAATTCATCTTTCATGCTACTGCCCTATTCTAAAACTGCCATGTGTACATTATATAAAAAAAGAGGCTTTAAGCCTCTTTTTTCGATCTTTAAAAAAGACGAATTAATCTTTTTGTACAGAACCAAAGATTTTATCGCCAGCATCGCCAAGACCCGGAACGATATAACCATTTTCATTCAAACCATCATCAATGGATGCAGTAAAAATAATTACATCAGGATGAGCTGCTTCAACACGTTTAATCCCTTCCGGTGCAGCAACCAAAACCATCACGCGAATGTCTTTACAGCCACTTGCTTTTAATACATCAATAGCCGCAACCAGTGATGAACCAGTAGCAAGCATTGGATCGATAATCATCGCAAGACGGTTTTGGACGTCCGGTACCAATTTTTTGTAGTAAGTACGCGCTTCTAAAGTTTTTTCATCACGTTCTAAACCCAGAACCGATACTTTAGCACTTGGAATAAGATTTAAGAAACCATCCAACATACCAATACCGGCACGTAAAATTGGCACAACGGTAATTTTTTTACCGACAATACGATCTACCGTTACTTTACCGTTCCAACCATCAATTTCATGGTCACATACTGGCAAATCTTTGGTTGCTTCATAAGTCAGAAGCATGGTGACTTCTTGTGCTAATTCGCGGAAGTTTTTTGTACTAATGTCTGCACGGCGTAGCAAACCAAGTTTATGTCGAATGAGCGGATGACGGATTTCATGAATAGCCACGGGAGAACACCTAAAAGATGAGATAAAATTCCTTCTATTATAAATGTTTTTTATATCTCTTATAAACCAAAAAGCCCCCTAAGTTAGGAGGCTTTTTGGTTAAAACTAATCGTTTTTTTAGATTACTGTTGAGAAAGCATGAAATGCAGTGGAGATAAAATCTCTGCTTGAAGCGCTAACTTGATGATTGGGTCTGGGTAAATACCGATAACCAATACAGCTAATGCAGCAGCAAGCACCATAATACCACCCACTTTTTGACCCCAATGTTTATCAGCATCAATACGCGGTGTATCTGGCGGAGTCATGTACATCACGACCATCACACGGAGGTAATAGTACAAACCAATACCAGAACCAACGATGATCATTGCAGCAAGGAACCAGTGTTGGGTTGTTACCGCAGCCATTACCACCAAGAACTTACCAATGAAGCCCGCAGTCAGTGGAATACCAGCAAGAGACAACATCATCACAGTCAAAGTTGCTGTCAGGATTGGACGACGCCAGAACAAACCACGGTAATCCGCCAGACTTTCTGCTTCACTGTCATTGTTGTACGGGCTCGACATTAACGCGACCACACCGAACGCACCAATCGTAGTTAACACATAAGTGATCACATAAACTGTTACGTTGCCAAGGCTTGCGTAAGTCATGCTGATTAAACCAATCAACAAATAACCAAAGTGTGCAATTGAAGAGTAACCCAGGATACGTTTCAAGTTCACTTGACGTACCGCAAGGAAGTTACCCACCAGGATTGAAAGCACCGCAATAATCGTGATGATTGTTACGATTGAATCAACCAGGATTGCACCTGAAGCCAATAAATAACGTACAAACAAACCAATGGTTGCAACTTTCGCCACAGTCGCAAGGAATGTTGCGATTGGCGCTGGCGCACCGGCATAAACGTCTGGTGTCCATTTGTGGAACGGCGCAAGAGACAATTTAAATGCAACGGCACAGATGATTAGGCCTAAACCTAAAATCACCATTGGTTGCTGGATCGCTTGCATTAACGCTTGAACATTGTCATAGAAAGACAATGAACCGGTATAGGCATAGATATAAGCCATACCCATCAACAACATTGCAGAAGCAGTTGCTGAAAGAACCAGGTATTTGATACCTGCTTCTAAAGAGCGTGAGCGTTGATGTGTATATGCCAACAGACCGTATACAGGAATCGACATCAACTCAAGGCTTATGAAGAAAGATGCATAGTGAGAGCTTGCTACCATGAGCATTGCACCCGCAACCGAACACAACATCAAGATATACAGTTCTTCACGGTTATCTTTGTAGGTTTCAATATAAGCATGCGACAAGGTACAACAAGCAAGGGCAGCAACAATAATCACCAGTTGATAAAGCATGCTAAATGGATCAACCATAAACATGCCCATCACGTTCGATGGTGCAAATGCCCCACCAAACATAGCGAATAGGATATATACCAAAGCAAAGTTTAAGCCCACTACAGATGCTGTTGCAATTAAATTATGGTTACGTTTAATTGCAATAAGAAGCATCACAACGATCGCAGTTAAAGCCACGATCATCACAGGAGCTAATGGCATAAGCTCAGAAAATGACATTGTGAAGTTCATGGCTTATTGGATCTCCACATTTTGTTGAGATACGACTTGTTGAGTCGCATCGACAACATCTTGAACTGGGATATAGCTATTTGCTAACCACGCCATGCTTGAATTTGAAATATCAAGGAAGCTTTGTGGGTAGATACCAAGCCATAGTAGAGCAACAGCACAAACTAACAAAATAACAATCTCACGCGCATTTAAGTCTTTCAATGGGTTTGCATAATGTTGTTTTTGCTCTTCATTTGGCGTACCAAACAATGCTTTGTGAATCAGGATCAAGCCATAAAGACCTGCCAATACCAAGCTGGTCGCTGCCACAATGGTGAAGGTTGGGAATTTGTTGAATGAACCCATCAAAATCAGGAATTCACCAATAAAGTTACCTAAACCTGGAATACCGACAAGCGCAGCAACAAAGAACATCAGGAAGAAAGCAAGGTACGGGAATTGACCGCGCATACCACCCATTAAACGTAAGTCGCGCGTATGAACACGTTCGTACACTTGACCACACATAATGAACAATGCAGCAGATGAAATACCATGTGCCAACATCATGATCATCAAGCCCTGGAACGTTAAGATATTACCTGCGTAGATCGCAAGGAGTACAAAGCCCATGTGCGAAATAGAGGTGTAAGCAAGTAAACGTTTCATATCGGTTTGTTGGAAAGCACACCAAGCGCCGTAGAACACACCAATTAAACCGAAGATGATCGCGATGTCTGCAAACTGTGCAGAAGCCGCCGGGAAGAACGGAATAACGAAACGAAGCAAACCGTATGCAGCTGTCTTAATCAAGATACCTGCCAAGTCGACAGAACCTGCTGTCGGAGCTTGAGCATGCGCATCTGGTAACCAGCCGTGCAATGGGAACACTGGAAGTTTCACAGCGAAACCAATGAACATACAAATCATCAAGGCATAAGCCACTGATGGTAATTGTGCATCAAGCGTATTCGCTACACCTAACAAGTAGTTGTAATCAAATCCGATCATGCCTGTCATCATGTAACCGTAAACCACGAGGCCTAGGATACCGATCAGCATGATTAAACCTGCTACTTGGGTATAGATAAAGAACTTGGTCGCTGCATATACACGCGACTTGTTGTCCGCGCCCTTATGACCCCATAATGCAATCAGGAAGTAGATTGGTACAAGCATCATCTCCCAGAAGAAGAAGAACAGGAACAAGTCAATCGCTAAGAATACACCGATCACCCCACCCAAAGACCATAAAAGGTTTAAGTGGAAGAAGCCAACGTTCTTTTGAATCTCACCCCATGAACATCCAACTGCAAGTACACCCAGTAATGCAGTTAAGCCCACCATAAGAAGTGAAAGACCATCCACCGCCAGGTGAATGTTAATGCCTAGGGTTTGAATCCAAGGCACCATGAATTCAGCCGCCCAAGTCGGAACTTTAGCGCCTAATTCATAATTATAAGTACCCGATTGCCAAAGCGAAACAGTTAAGCCCAGTGTTACGAGCATACCGATTAAGGCAATATAACGTGGCAATTTGTCATTGAACTTGTCGACTAACCAACAAATAAAACCTGCAATGAACGGTACGAGGATCAGCGCGGGTAAAATCCAGTTGTTTGTGATTTCCATCTTATTTCCCCACTACCTGAATCACGATCAAGATCATCAGCAATACCACTACACCGAGTGACATACTTGATGCGTATTCACGCAATGAACCTGTTTGACGTGAGCTTGTGAAGCTATGACCACCTTTAACAATCGCAGGAAGCACTAACCACAAACCATCAATTGGATCACGACCTAAAATTTTCGCAATCAGCAAATATGGTTTTACAAATACGATGTTATACAACGCATCAAAACCGAGTGCATTACGGCAAATATTGGCAAGACCCGCACCGAATGAAGTTTCGGCAAAAGCTTTAACTGCTTTATAAGCAAAGGCAAACAGGATCACGCCAACCACCAGACCGGCAAGCGCAATACCGACTGCTGTATATTCAGCACCGTGTGCACCCGCTTCAAGTGCTTCAGGAATAATAAACGCTGGAATTTTCGCAGAGTTTAAAATTGCTTCCACTGGTGCTTTCAGGAAGTAAGCCAAACCAGTTGAAAGTACCGCCAAGATACCCAACGGAGCCCAATAAGTTGCACCTTTGATTTCGTGATACGGTGTGTTTTCTTTCCCGAAGAATACAACCCAGATTAAACGGAATGTATAAATAGAAGTTAAGAACGCACCAGCAACACCGACCCAGTACAAGCTGTTATATACAGGAAGATTTGCAATGTGACTTTGTGCCCAAACTGCGCCAAGGATCGCATCTTTAGAGAAGAAACCGATGGTTAAGAATGGAATGGCTGCCAACGCACCGCCACCAATCGCGAAGCAGGCAAACAGGAATTTGTTATGTTTGAACAAGCCACCCATTTTAAAGATGTTTTGTTCGTGATGGTAAGCCAGAATCACCGCACCAGACGACAAGAATAATAATGCCTTGAAGAATGCGTGTGAAAGCATGTGGAATAAGCCTGCTTGATAAGCTTCAGCACCTACAGCCATAAACATATAACCGAGCTGACTCATGGTTGAGTAAGCCAGAATACGTTTGATGTCGGTTTGAACCAATGCAGCAAAACCAGCAACAATCAATGTTACCGCACCCGTAATCGAGATGAACATCATCACTTCAGGTGTCATTTCAAACACAGAGAACATACGGCAGCACAGGTAAATACCTGCAGTGACCATTGTTGCAGCATGGATCAATGCAGAAACAGGTGTAGGACCTGCCATTGCATCAGCTAACCATGTTTGTAATGGAATTTGAGCAGATTTACCCGCAGCACCCAAGAACAACATTAAAGATGTCCAGATCGCAAGTGAATGGTCACCCGCTAATACTTGAGGTGCATTGGCAACGATTGTTCCAATATGCAAAGTACCAAATTGTTGGTAAAGCAGGAACAATGCGATCAGCAAGAATACGTCACCGATACGAGTAACGGTAAATGCCTTGATGGCTGCATAACCATTTTCAGGTTTTTGGTAGTAGTAACCTATCAGCAAGTATGAGCACAGACCCACGCCTTCCCAACCCAAGAACAATAACGCCAGGTTATCGCCCAATACGAGCAGCAACATACTCGCTACGAACAGGTTGAAGTATGAGAAGAAACGTGCGAAGTCTTCATCACCATGCATGTACCATGATGCAAAGATGTGGATTAAGAAACCCACACCCGTCACCATGCCCATCATCAGTAATGATAGACCATCTAGATGCAAGCTCATGCCCGGTGCTAAACCACCCACGTTGAACCAAGTCCAAAGATGTTGAACTTGAGCAACTGAGCCATTCTCGACAAAGCCCATACCGGCAATCAGTGCAAATAAAGCCGAAAGACCGACTGAACCTACCCCAATAAGGGCTGCCACACTTTCAGGAAGCTTGTTACGCCCCGCCGCTAAAAGGATAAAACCAATGAGCGGAAATAATACTGTTAAATATAAATAACTCATCCGCGCATCTCACTAGCAGCATCCACATCCAAATGATGGAAGCGATGGTAGAACTGAAGGACGATCGCAAGACCAATACACGCCTCTGCAGCAGCAAGGGTTAAAATCAGGATGAACATGATTTGTCCATCTGGTTGTAACCAAGCGCTACCCGCTAAAACAAACGCAAGTGCAGCTGCGTTCATCATCACTTCAAGGCTCATTAACATAAATAATAGGTTGCGTCGCACCATTACACCGTAAAAACCGAGTGCAAAAAGAATGGTTGCAACGATCAAACCATGTTCTAAAGGGATGTTGCCCATTATTCTTTTTCCTTTTCTGCACTTGGTTCACGTTTACCCAAATGGAATGCAGCTACTAATGCAGCTAGCAATAACATCGCGGCAACTTCTACCAATAGTAAGTAGTGAGTAAAGAGCGCTGTACCAACAGCTTTAGGTCCAATCACTTTTGTGCCCATGACAGGAGCAGCGGTGGTGTAATCTGAACCGAGCATCCAGACAAGCACTAAGCCCATCAGGAAACTCACCATTGCAGGATATGCCCATGCAGATGAAGTGAGCCACTTACGTTCCTGATCAACCGTATGTTGACCAAGATTCAGCATCATCACCACAAACACGAACAACACCATGATCGCGCCGGCATAAACAATAATTTCCAGCGCACCAGCGAATGGTGCACCGACGATCATGAACATACCCGCAACTGCAAGCAGAGACACGATCAAGCTAAGCAATGCATGTACAGGATTCGCGTTGGTCACAACACGAATCGTAGAGACAATGGCCACAAGTGCCATCAAATAAAATGGCCACATCATGGTAATAAGCTCCGTACGTCAACAGGTGCGCTTTCGCGTTGTGCTTGACCTTTCTCTTTACCTGTCACTGCCATACCGGTTACACGGTAGAAGTTATAGTCAGGATATTTACCAGGACCTGAAATGAGCAAGTTTTCTTTCTCATAGACCAAGTCTTGACGAACATATTCGCCTAATTCGAAATCTGGTGTCATCTGAATTGCAGTCGTTGGACACGCTTCTTCACACATACCGCAGAAAATGCAACGAGAGAAGTTGATACGAAAAAACTCCGGATACCAACGACCATCTTCTTTTTCTGCTTTTTGTAATGAAATACAGCCCACCGGACAAGCAACCGCACATAAGTTACATGCAACACAGCGTTCTTCACCATCTGGGTCACGTGTCAATACAATACGACCACGGAAACGCGGCGGAACAATTTGTTCACCTGGTACTTCTGGATATAAAATGGTGTCACGTTTACGTGTCACGTGGCTGAACACCATCCACAATGAACGTACGATTGACCCGAATCCAGCTAGAATTTTATACATTTTGTACTCCCTGCTGTCCTAGGCCTGATTCATCAGAATCACAGCACCAGTCACCAACAAGTTGACCAACGCCAAAGGCAAACAAATCTTCCAACCAAAGTTCATCACTTGGTCATAACGTGGACGCATGAGTGAACCACGTGCCAAGACAAACATCATTACAAAGAATGCTGTTTTGATAATGAACCAGAATACTGGTGGAATAAATGGAATTTCTAGGTTGAATGGCGCTAACCAACCACCGAAGAATAATGTTACGATCAGGGCTGAAATAAGAACCACGTTGACATATTCTGCAACGAAGAACATACCCCATTTCATACCGCCGTATTCGACATGGTAACCTTCCGCCAATTCTTGTTCTGCTTCTGGTTGGTCAAATGGATGACGATGCGTCACCGCAACACCAGCAACAATAAAGATCAAGAAACCTAAGAATTGAGGAATAACAAACCAGACATCACGTTGTGCTTCAACAATCTCACGCATGTTGAATGAACCCGCAATTGCGACCACACCCATCAGCGAGATCCCCAAGAACACTTCATAAGAAATGGTTTGAGCTGCAGAACGAAGACCACCCAATAACGCATATTTGTTATTTGAAGCCCAACCACCAAAAAGCACTGCGTACACTGCAATACCTGCCATTGCCATAAAGAACAATAGCCCGATACTCATGTCAGCAACACCAAGTGTTGGACTTACAGGAATCACCATGAACGAAAGTACCGCAGTTGCCATGGCAACTGCTGGTGCTAAACGGAAAGTGAGTTTGTCAGCAAACTTAGGTGTCCAATCTTCCTTAAACATGATTTTCAGCATGTCGGCAACGATTTGGAACATCCCCCCAGGACCAACACGGTTTGGACCGTAACGGTCTTGCCATAATGCAAGTAAACGACGCTCGATGAATGACATCAACGCAGCGACAAGCACCACCACAAGCAAGATCACAATCGCTTGAACCACTGAATAAGCGATTGGCCAGTTCTCAGCCCAAAGCGGTGTTTGACGTATTAATTCTTGTTCCATGAATTACACTCCTACCGCGACTGATACAGGCTCTGCAAGTGAAACAGTTGGTGCAAGACCAATTGGATAACCAATATAACCTGTAGGTAAATATTCAATCACTTGAACTGGCAGGCTAATGCTTGCCTCACCTGATTTCACAGTAATTTTTTGACCGTCTTGAACATTTAAGCGTGCTGCATCCTGTTCACCCACTGCAAATACTGCTTCAGGAATACGCGATTCCATGGCAGATGTTTTTACCGTGAATTCACCAGAACCGAAAATGTGGTGCATCGGCACTAAACGGAAGCTTTCTGGATGCACAACGACTGGCGTTGGTGCAACAAATGTACGTGCAGGACGTTTTTTCAGACGATCGAATAAACGAATGCCTGAATCACCACCTTTCAAGTGACCACCCACGTTGTCTTGGTATTTGTTCCAAGCTTGTGGAGAGTTCCAGCCCGCAGACCATGCAAATGGCACGAGTGAAGATGGGGTTTCATTTCCGACATAACCTTCCATAGAGAATGTTAATGCAGAATCGATATCGATCGGTTGTTTTGGTTCATGTACAGATAACGGTGCACGCATTGCAGTACGACCTGAATAACGACGTGGTTCACGCGCAATTTTCAAGCCATGAACACGGAAGCCGGCATCTGGTGCCACATCACGAATTGCTTCAAGTGCAGGAACATTTTTCGCAACCGATTCAATTACATCATCAAGCAATGTCCATGAAATTGCCTTACCTTGTAAGCCAGTTTCAAGGGCATGTAACCAGCGCCATGATTCTTTAATCGCATACTCTGGTTTGTAGTAGCTTGGGTCATACACTTGGTAGAAACGTTGTGCACGGCCTTCCTGAGATACCACAGTACCATCACCTTCCGCGAAGCTTGCCGCTGAAAGTACAATCGATGCTTTCGCAACAGTTGCAGTTTCTGCATGATCAAGCACGATCACATCTTGTGCTTTAGCCAGTGCAGCATCAACTTGAGCTGCAGGTAAACGACGGTATAGGTCATTTTCAACCACGATGATGGCATCGTAATCTTGAGCGAATGCTTGTTCCAAGCTTAAACCACCGAAGATTGCCAAGCCCATTGAGTTCACTTCAGGAACAGTCAATGTAAGACCCGCATTTGAACCAAGGTTTTGTGCAACTTGTGCAGCCGCCTCCATGATTGCAGGATCTTGCAAGCTTGTACCAGAGATGATCAATGGTTTTTTCGCCGCTTTTAAGGTATCAGCAATAGTTTGCGCAAATGCTTTCGCATCGTCATCCAAACCAGTGATGTTTTCACCTACAACTGCCGCAGCAACCGCAAAGCCTAAACGCGCGATATCGTTTGGAGAAGCAACCACTTCACCTGTCGCAACATCAGACAAACGTGTTTGAGTTGCAGCAAGGATGTAAATCGGAGATTTCGCATCTTGACCAATACGTTGTACCGGTTCAGCCAACCATTCTTGCGTACGACGTTCTGCAGCCATTTCTTTGGCTTTGTTTTTCGCAGCCTGGCGAACAGACAACGCCATACGTGGTGCAGTTTGAGTTAAGTCTTCACCCAGAATCAACACAGCATCATAGCTTTCGATTTCACGCATCGTCGGGTTATAAACACCCTCGGTTTGCATGATAGACGCAGCAAGTTCAACCAGGTTTTGCTCTTTTTGAGATACACCTGTAGAGAAGTTGTCTTGACCGACCAGTTCGCGAAGCGCGAAGTTCGATTCAAGAGATGCACGTGGAGAACCAATACCCAATACTTTTTTGCCTTGGATACTTTCAATCACGGTATCAAGCGCCTGATCTACAGAAACTGTAGTCACGTTTTCACCTGAACGGAATTGCGGTTGACGTGGACGATCTTCACGGTTTACATAACCCGTACCGAAACGACCTTTATCGCAAAGGAAGTATTGGTTAACGTCACCGTTAAAGCGGTTTTCTACACGGCGAAGTTCACCATAACGCTCACCCGGAGAGATGTTACAACCTGAAGAACAGCCTTGGCATACGCTTGGCGCATACTGCATGTCCCATTTACGGTTATAGCGTTCTGAGTGAGTTTTATCGGTAAATACACCCGTCGGGCAAACTTCAGTCAAGTTACCCGAGAATTCAGATTCTAAAGTGCCTGATTCAGGACGACCGAAATAAACACGTGATGCGTTGGCATACACGCCGAAGTCCGTACCACCTGCGTAGTCTTTGTAATAACGCACACAACGGTAACACGCGATACAACGGTTCATTTCATGAGAAATGAATGAGCCTAGCTCCTGGTTGTAATGCGTACGTTTGGTGAAACGATAGCGACGACGGTCGTGCTGTGTCATTACAGTCATATCTTGTAAATGACAGTGACCACCCTCTTCACACACTGGACAATCGTGTGGGTGGTTGGTCATCAAGAATTCAACAATCGAAGCACGGAAATCTTTTGCTTCTTTGTCTTCAATCGAGATGTAGGTATTGTCAGATGCAGGCGTCATACATGACATGACTAAACGACCACGCGTATCTTCTGGATTCGCGTACTGAGTCACGGCACATTGACGGCAAGAACCGACAGAACCTAAGGATGGATGCCAACAAAAGTACGGGATATCAATACCCAAAGACAAACATGCTTGCAGCAAGTTCTCTGAGCCATTGACTTCATACGATTTGCCATCGACATGAATTGTAGCCATAGTCGAATTCCTTAAGCTTGTTCTACGTTGCTAGTTTGAGCGGCGGCATTGACTACCTTCGCTTCAAATTCGCCACGGAAATGTTTGAGTGCACCCATAAGTGGTTCCATTGCACCTGGAGCGTGAGCACAGAAAGTCTTACCAATCCAAAGCTTACGAGTAAGTTCTTGTAAGTGGTCGATATCTTCTTTCTTTCCTGTACCATTTTCCAATGCTTTAAGCGCTTTAACCGCCCAAGGTAAACCATCACGGCAAGGCGTACAGAAGCCACATGATTCACGCGCAAAGAATTCTTCAAGGTTACGTGTTGCTGAAACCATACACTGAGTTTCATCAACCACCATCAGCAAACAGGTCCCTAAACGTGAACCTGCTTTCATGATGCTTTCTGCATCCATTGGTAAATCAATGTGCTCAGCAGCCAAGAAGTCAGTAGAAGCACCGCCTGGTAACCATGCTTTAAGCTTCAAGCCATCACGCATACCACCAGCATGATCTTCAATCACTTCACGCGCAGTGGTACCAAATGGCAGTTCCCAAAGACCCGGGAATTTCACCTTACCTGACGCACCGTAAATTTTTGTGCCTGGATCTTTTGATTTACCTTGCGATAAACCGATATACCATTCAGGACCACGTAGCATGATTGCTGGTAAGTTGTTGTAGGTCTCTACGTTATTGACAATCGTAGGACGACCCCAAGCACCAGCAACTTGCGGGAATGGTGGTTTGGTACGTGGATTGGCACGGCGACCTTCAAGCGAGTTAATCAATGCAGTTTCTTCACCGCAAATATAACGACCCGCACCAGTATGCACGTGTAAATCAAAGTTCCAGCCAGTTCCAAGGATGTTGTCACCCAGGTAACCTTTGGCACGAACTTGCTCAAGCGCTTCGTTTAAGTACTTCGCAGCTTCGATGTATTCACCACGGATGAAGATATAACCTTGAGTTGCTTCTAAGGTATAAGCAGCAATCAACATCCCTTCAATCAATTGGTGTGGAAGATCTTCCATCAACAAACGGTCTTTAAAGGTACCAGGTTCCATTTCATCGGCATTACAGATCAGGTAACGCGGACCACCATCATTTGGCGCCATCAACGACCATTTAATCCCTGCCGGGAAACCTGCTCCACCACGACCTTTTACAGTTGCAGCTTTAACAACATCAAGCACTTCAGCTGGTTTCATGGCAATGGCTTTTTTAAAGCCTGCATAACCTTCAAGCGCTTCGTAATCATCAGCATTACGAACATTGGCTTGTTTGCTTAAACGCCAAGTGAGTGGATGAGTTTCCGGGTTACCGTCACCGTAAATTGGTTTTGGTTCAGTATTCATAGATACTTCTCCAATAACTGTTTAACTGAAGTCACTTCAACCAATCCGTGAGTGTCTTCATCAATCATTAAGGTTGGACCTTTGTCACAGTTACCTAAGCAGCAAATCGGCAGCAAGGTAAAACGACCATCAGCGGTAGTTTGACCAAACTGAATACCGAGTTCACGCTGGAATGCTTCAGCCAAAGTTTCTGCGCCCATCAGGAAGCAAGCAATCGAGTCACATAACAAAATTACATGACGACCAACAGGTTGGCGATAGATACGGTTATAGAACGTCGCAACGCCTTCTAAATCTGCAACGCTCATAGAGAGCATTTGTGCAATCGCATTCATTTGCGCATCATCCACCCAACCATTACGGCGTTGAACGCATTTCAATGCATCCAAACATGCCGCGCGCGGGTATGGATAATGTTCAATGTGATGTTCGATATCGTGGATTTCTTCCGAAGTTAAAATCCCTTCAACATTCACACGTGGCTTTTTATCAGTCAAAATCATCATAATGCGTTTACCCCTTAGCGATCCACGTCAGCCATTACGACGTCAATTGTCGCTAAATAAATGATTAAGTCAGATACAAGACTGCCGTTAATCACAGAAGGCATTTGCTGTAAATGGGTGAAAGTTGGTGTACGAATACGGGTACGGTAACTCATGGTCGACTTGTCTGAAGTCAAGTAGTAGTTAGATGCACCTTTCACCACTTCTGCCATCACAGATGCTTCACCTGCAGGCATTACAGGTCCCCATGACACGCTTAAGAAATGCGTAATCAAAGTTTCAATATCTTGTAATGTCTTGTCTTTTGGTGGTGGAACAGCTAGTGGATGGTCTGCTTTATACGCACCAGAAGGCATGTTATCTAAACATTGCTGGATGATTTTGAGCGATTCTTCAATTTCACGGAAGTGAACAAGAACACGCGCATAAGCATCGCCTTCATACTCTACAGGTACATCGAAGTCGTAGTTTTCATAACCGCTATAAGGACGGTATTTACGAACGTCGAAATCAATACCCGTAGCACGTAGGCCAGTACCTGTTACACCCCAAGCCAATGCAGATTTTGCATCGTATTGCGCAACATTACGGGTACGACCAATAAACACAGAGTTTTTCAGCGCAGCAGTGTAGTACTCTTTCAAACGACTTGGCATCCATTCGAGAATTTCACGAATGAGTTTTTGCCAGTTGTTTGGAAGGTCGTGCGCTGTACCACCGATACGGAACCATGCCGGGTGCATACGGTAACCCGTGATCGCTTCAATTGCGTCATAGATTTTTTGACGATCAGCGAACATGTAGAACACAGGCGTCATACCGCCGGCATCCTGAATCGCAGTACCGATATACAACAAGTGGTTATTGATACGGAACAATTCAGACATCATGACACGGATACATTGCGCACGGTCAGGAACAGTGATTCCTGCCATTTGCTCTACGCCAAGAACGTAAGGCATGTTTTGCGCACAACCACCCAAGTAGTCAACACGGTCGGTATACGGAATGAATGAATGCCAGGTTTGACGTTCAGCCATCTTTTCCACACCACGGTGGTGATAACCGATGTCAGGCACACAGTCTTTCACTTCTTCGCCATCTAACTGCAAGATGACACGGAATGCACCGTGAGCAGATGGATGGTTCGGACCCAAGTTCAGGAACATGAAGTCTTCGTCGGCATTACCGCGTTTTAGACCCCAGTCTTCAGGTACGAAACGAAGATGTTCCTGCTCAAAGTCCTGCTTAGCCTGGTTCTGCATATACGGGGTATATTCAGTCGCACGTGCAGAATATTCTTTACGAAGTGGGTGACCTTCCCAATAGGTTGGCAACAAAATACGACGGAGCATTGGATGCCCTTCGAAGTTAATGCCGAACATATCGTATGCTTCACGTTCGTACCAGTTGGCATTTGGCCAAATGTTGGTTGCTGTTGGAAGATTTACATCATTCTCATTCAACGCAACTTTAATACGAATATCACTGTTGCGCTCTAGCGATAACAAGTGATAAAACACGGTGAAGTCAGACGCAGGTAAACCGTCGCGGTGCGTACGTAAACGCTCATCTACCGCTGACAAGTCGAACAACATCACGTATGGACGTGACACTGTACGCAAGAACATTAAAACGTCTTGTACACGTGCGCGCTCAACCCAGACCGTTGGAAAATCTTCAAAGGTCGCTTGCACGTAGAAGTTCTCACCAAACTTGGTTTTGAGCTCTTCTACAATTGCAAATGCTGGGCGTGAATCAACTGGAGTTGATTCTGGCATAGCAATGTCAGTTTCAGCCATTAGCTTGGCTTCCTATTTAATACAAATTCAAGTCAACTTTAACGACAATTACACCCAGACCGGGTGCATCAATATTTCATCGTTAAAATTATTTAATTTCATCCATAGAGCGTAAGTTTTTCACTGCAATACGTTCAGCATTCTTACGGTCACGTTCTGGCTGCATCTTTGGCTTATATACTGGCTGAAGATCATCACCAATTACCGCTGAAAGTGGACGGCGCTCTAATTGAATTTGGTCTTGTAACAACATTAATGCTTGCAACAATGCTTCAGGGCGTGGTGGGCAACCTGGGATGTACACATCGACAGGAATGATTTTATCCACACCTTGTACAACTGAATAAATGTCATACATGCCGCCAGAGTTTGCACAAGCACCCATTGAAATCACCCATTTAGGCTCTAACATTTGCTCGTATAAACGCTGAATTACAGGTGCCATCTTCACGAAGCAAGTCCCTGCAACAATCATTAAATCCGCCTGACGCGGTGAAGCACGAATAACTTCGGCACCGAAACGTGACATATCATGCACACCGGTTAAGGTAGTTGCATATTCTACGTAACAGCATGATGTACCAAAGTTAAAAGGCCATACAGAGTTTTTACGGCCCCAGTTTACAGCTGTATGCATCACGTCCTCTAAACGAGTCATGAATACATTTTTATTCACTTCTTCTTCAAGCGGATCCGTAACGATCTGACGCTCCTGAAGTGGATATTGATCAGCATCCGGATTCGCACGGGTTAATGTATATTTCATCCCGAGTTACTCCTTAATAGATGATGTAGCCGGTGTTTTTGCTTTCACACGACCAGAAGATTGAGCTGGAATTTGACCTGTAGGGTCCATGACCAACTCTTCGATGGAGTTAAAGCGAGTAATGTCTGCAAGGTTCATATTTGCTGAACCTATTTTCGGTTGCATAGCTGCTGATTTGCGGCGGTCCGTTGGCGCCCAGTTTAATGCACCTACAGAAATGGCATAAACCAAAGCAATCAATAAATCGACCACAAAAATAACAACAGTTGTAAACCCGAACCAACCTACCTCACGAACCGATGTAGCCCATGCGTAGAGATAAAGTGCTTCTAAGTCAAATACTACAAAGAAAATCGCCACCAAGTAGAACTTAGCAGACAAGCGGATGCGTGCTCCACCAGCACCTACCACACCTGACTCAAATTGCTCTTGCTTCGCACGGCCCCATGACTTACCCCCAAGGAGTAAAGGAACTGTGAGCATAAAGACGCAAAGAAATGTAACGCCGATCACGAAGGCAATAATTGCCCAATCGTATGGAGTAATGGCACTCATGCGGGGATAACTCCTGGCAGGCCTAATTTATTAACAAAGAATGTATGTATTGGCCTTCAAATACACCAAACACAAAATTAATCCCGCCAATTGTACCTGATTTATGATTTCACTTGCTAGCTTATAAGCCTTAGTCTTTAGGATGATTTTTTAATCATTTTGCCTTTTTTTCAAAGCTTAAGCCCTATTGTTTATCTAGCAATCGCTTTATTAAATCAAAAAAAGAAAAATGATTATTTTTTTCAAATTTATGAAATCCAGGTTTATATTTCCCAGAAAAATCCAAATTATAGTGTCATCTGTTTATTCAAGCACATCTTCAATCAGCGTAAAACGATCAAACTTTGGCTCAATGTCTTTCTGGCTCCCACTCTCAAATCCAAATCATTGTTGTTTTATCTCTCCCATAAAGATCAGCACTTTTAGCAATGCGATGATAAATATGAGAACTCTTTTTTAGGGTGTGATTTTTTTAAAGCACTCCCATCTATATAAAGCAATAAACCCGACTTCGTAGTACATATTTTGTGTGTTTTTTTGCAACTCTAATGCATCTCATGATGATCTCCCCCCCTATTTATGCTATTCCTATCTGTATTCGTAGAACAAAGAATAAGGAGCAAACACATGGGCTTAGCATACAAACACGAATCTGAGTATTTTTTCTTTGCACAGCTCTTAGTACATCATGTGCAAGGGTATATTGAAAAACATCCGGATGCCCAGGATGCCATTTTCGACCTTCGTGATATTTATGAACTTTTTCGCCAAGACTTTGCTTCTGCAACCACGAATCTGGATGCTATTTTAAATATCGCAGATCAATATAAAGTTGAAACACTGAACGGCGATCAAAAGCTGATTAGTCATTACGCCATCGATCCTAAAAATAATTCTTTGCTGCTAGATTTCAATACTGAGGCTCTAGAAAGCCTGAGACAAAGCAAATCCATTATTGAACCCGATGCTACTCTTCACGAATAAACCATAAAAAAAGCACCGAATCCGGTGCTTTTTTATTATCTTACTTAACCCTAGTTACGGATAAGCTAAATTTCTAACGACATGAATTTTTGGCTTATTCTTCTGACAGAGTTGATAGGCACATAGAGAAGAAAATATGCCTGCTAGGAAACCGGAAATAGCCCGATG
>NZ_JABERK010000099.1:0-6829 GCF_013004315.1 Acinetobacter sp. ANC 5378 | reverse complement strand
TTTCGTATAATATGACCGTGATTATGTTACTTGCACTTCACATTGCTACAAATAAAAGGCCCATTGGTAAATCTCTCCAGTGGGCTTTTTATTTGTCAATGTTGCTAGGATCGCAGAGGGCAGAGAAGTGCATTTAACATCAATCTGTATTATACGAAATCGGTTTTTTATAGTTTTGGTTCTTTTCTTTCATCATTTTTATTCTTTTCTTTGTAGCTTATATTTATTTCTATATCTTTGTTTTTAAAGTATTTAATCAGTTTTATTGATATGTATATCATAATTGCTATTAAAATAATTGCTGTTATTCCTTTGAATAAAATCATTCTAAAAACCATAGATTCTATTTCAGCACTCATATTATTTAATTGTATTGCTGTTTCTTCCATTTTTTAGCCCCAGTAAGTAGTAGGTAGTAGTAGGCGCAGGCAGAAACTTGTTTCGCCGCGACTACTGCTTTTTGATCTGGCACACTACTGTCTAATAGTGTGCCTGACTGACAAAAGTTTTTTGCAATTTGCTCTATGAGCTATATATAACGGAGCTTTCATAGTTATTGAGATCGTTTCTTATTTAGATCTGTTTTTGGTTGTTTTTTATTCTTTTAATATGATTGATCCGCTTTCTGATACTTCAAGCTTTTCTATGCTTAGCTCCAATATTTTATGAATTAGTTGGCTTTCTTTTGATATTCCTCTCATACCTTTTTCAGCTAGCTTGTTGTTTAACTCAATCATTTTTTTATAGAGCTTCTTTTGCTCCCATTCATTTAAATAAACATTTTGAGCCATGATATTTGCCCTTCTAAAAATTTCTATAGAATTCTATAGAAATCTATTGATTTTGTTTCACCTATATATCTATAATCCCATAGAAATCTATAGAATTATATTTTATTTGGGTGAATCATGAATAAAGAACAAGCATTAGCTCGTATTGAAATTTTGATTTTTGAAATCACTTCTGAATATGAGAAGGGTATTGCAATCGGTTTTATTGGTGCTTGTCTTACATTAATTTTGATTTCTGCTAGTGAATATAGACAGTTATTTGATCGTGTATTAGCTGAGTAATTACTATGCTCGATTTTCTCCGTATAGCGATTCCAATCTTTTCTACGCATGTGCGTAGTTTTGATAATCACCATCAATTTAATGGTGATATTCGTGACTTTGGAGTTCCTGCAGCAACTCGACATGTTAGTAAAACAGATGATGGACAGACAATAACAGGGGATTTGTATCACCCTTATGAAGCTCTCCCAAGTGACTACACTGATATGGCTGTCAAGTTCTATACCAATACGATGAACACTGTGCCTTATGTTGAGATTAAAGCTTCTCCACTCAAGCTTTTACAGGGTCACAATGTTTATGGTTTTGAATCAATAGAACTTGGTGCTCATCATATGATTGGTATGTTATTAGAAGCATTTCCTAAATTGGCTCCAATTCTTGATGTAGAAAATGCTGAGGTTTTATGCCTCGATACGACTTATCTTTTTAGATTGCCTCATCAGAATATGGTTCAACCTGTTTTGGATTACATGGCAAATCTTGCATCTGGTCATCGTAAAGCTCGCCAAATCAAATATGAAAATTACATTACTTGGGGCAATGATGCTGCAAGCGTTCGTCCTAAAGCCTATGGCAAATTTGAAGAAGTAAAAAGTCAGTTAAATAAAATTCAAAAGAAAGCAGACAAGGGCTGTATGCGTTCTAAAACGCTTGTTATGGCTATGCATGATGTTTTGCCTTTTGCCAATGCTGTTCTTCGATTGGAAGGACGAATCTGTAAAACCTATCTCACTAAAAACGGTTATCCGTCAAATTTAATTCAGTTAATTAAACTGCAAAATGAACAGCCAGAATTATTGCTACGCCTCTGGCACGTAGCTTTTGACCCAATTTTAGACACAATGAAGGGTAAATATATGAATTTTTCATCTGATGGAGAAATCTTAGATTTACTTAAATCTAAGTTAGTTACTTATACCAAGACAGGTAAGCCAAGTTATACCAAAGCAACAAATGCTATGAAGTTTTATTCATTGGTTCGCCAAATGGGCTTACAGGCTACAAAAGAACTTTATAACGAAAGAACATTTTATCACGCACTTAATTCGTTGTTGGATGTTGGTATTTCAAAGTCTCATATTCAAAACCTACATAAAAATCCAAACGGCAAAGTTATTCCTTTCGTTCGTATGTTCGAACTCAAGATGTGCGACCAGATGCCATCTGACTATCAAATTCCAGTTTCACAATACAGCTCAAAACCGAGTTTACATTTAGTTGCCTGAGGAGGCTTTTACCATGCAAGTATCATTTAATAAACGCACAATTTTCCCATCTGTTTATCGTGGTCAGAATAAAAAAGGTGAAGACGTTACTTATCTATCTACGACTGTACTTTCACCAGTTAAATACAATTTAACTCCTACTCCAGGCATGATGCCATTAGAACAGATTCAAGCTGTACTAGAACAATGTGCAGACAATGGTCAGGAAGTTGAAATCGAATTTTCAGAACAACAAACTAAGTTTGGTTCACAGTGGCAAGTTTTCAGTGTTAAGCCAGTTCCTAAGAAAGTTGGAGCCTAGACATGGATTTCTGTTCAGGGTGTGGCCAGTATTTTGTTAATGAACAAGATTTATCTTTTCATGAATGCTTTGTATTTAGAAAGCTTAACAAAATCAAAGGCTTAATTATACCACTTCGTATAATATAGATTATGTAAATAAATCAATAACTTACGTTATTAATTATAAAGGATAAATCATGTTAAAGCCATTTCAAGAACTCGAAACAATAAGAAAGCTTGTAAACAAATCAAAAAAATATGTTGTTTGCCAATTCTGCAATAAACCGATTATTCGTTCTGAAATGGTTAAACACATGTCTATCCATCAACATATTTAGGAATTTTAAAAAATGATTCAGGTTCTCGTCTGGTACTTCTTCGCTGTTGGTGTACTTCTTCACATCGCTGCGCCTGTCGTCATTTTTAAAATGAGAAAAGCAAAATGATTTGTATGTTCTATTCATCGGATCAAACAAGTTGTTTAGCTTATCTCTCCAGTGAAGCTGTTGGCGCTCTAATGATCATGTTTATTGTTCTTTTGGGTGTTTACGGTGTTTTTAAAATCATACTCCGTTTGATGGGGTTTAACTAAAATAAGGGGTCTATCATGGATCAATTACAACTTGAACAAGGTTTAAAAAATAAATACGGTACTGGTAAGACTGCTTTTAAAGCATTCTTAAAAGATGCTCGTGTGTATGGTTTGGGGGCTACTTTAGGCGGTGCTTTGGCTGCTTCTAATGCAAACGCTGCTGTTGATGTTACTGAAATTGTTGGCGATCTTACTACTGACGGTACTGCTGCTATTACTGCTGTTGGTACTGCTTTGCTTGCCCTTGCAGGTATTGCGGTTATCTTCAAATGGGTCAAGGCTGCATTTTTCAGTTAAGTTTTTCGGGTGGGCTTCGGCTCGCCCTTTTTTTTAAATTAAATATTTAGGGAATTTTGGGGGTTTTATGAAGTTTTTTAAATATTTAATTTTATTATTTTGTCTATTTTTTTCTCATTTTGTTTATGCTGAAAATTATGTTTATAAGGCTAGATATACTCTACAAAATAGCTCTTATGGTAATACAGCTACCGGGACAACGCCTTTAGAGGCATGTATAGGGATTGGGGCAAAATCTGCTCAAAATTCTACTAGTTCCGGTTATTGTTATCAAACTGGTATTGGTTCTCTTGTTTTAGGTACTTGGTCGCGTATTGCTGCTCCTGATCCTGAATGTTGGCATCCTGATTATAAAATTGTCACTCAATCAATTACAGGTCAGATAAAAAAATCTATTTGTGTTCCTAACAATGGTGTGATGTGTAAATACACCAGTTCAACAATTAATAATGCTCCTATTGTAAATGGTTCAATTACGACTACTTTTAGCTCTGTTTCTCAAACTCCTGATCCCGGCTGTAAAGAAGATTTATTAAATCCTCCTTGTGATCCTAAAGATCCTTACGGTGGTTGTTTTACTCCTCCCGATGATGGTTGTACTCGTCAATTTAATGGCTCTATTGTTTGTCCTCCTGACACTGTTCCTCCTGTTGAAAAGGGTTGTAATGGTGCTACTTACTGTGATCGCCCCCCTCAAGGCTGTGGTGAAGGTTATGTTTCTGGTTCATTTAATGATAAAAAGATTTGTATAAAAACTACTCCTTCCACTGGTGATACTGGTTCTGGTGATGGTGATGGTGATGGTGATGGTGATGGTGATGGTACTGGTTCTAATAATACTGGTACTGGTTCTGGTTCAAGTACTTCAACCAATACAACTACTAATTCCGATGGTTCAACCACTACTAATACAACGAATACAACTAATAATTTTATTATTGATTTCTCTCCAGTGGTTAATGCTATTAACAAGGTTTCTGACAAACTTACATCTTTTAAAAATGAGCTTTTAACTTCTATTTCCGATCTCTCTAATCAAATCGGTTTAACTAATAATAAAATAGATTCAACTAATTCTAAACTTACTGAAATCAACGATTCTTCATTAAGACAAGAAGATTTATTAAAAGCTATTCGAGATAAAGATTCTCCTACTGGCGGTGATGGTTCTCCCTCTGATCAACCTGCTTCTGGTGCTAGTGTTGATTTAACTGAAACTAATGGTTTATTAACTGAAATTCGTGATGGTATTGATTCTATAAAAGATGTTTTTAGTGATGAAGGAAAATCTGAATTAGAACAAATCGGTCAAGCTTCTAATGATTCTCGTTATTTAAATGCACAGGGTAATGCACAATCATCTTTAAATAATTTGGCTAATAAATTAACTTTTGGTTCTTCTGCTTGTCTTTCTGATTTTCAGATTCAATTACCAATTTTCGGTCCAGTAAATATTGCTTTATCTCAGTGGTGTCCTTTATTAGCTCTTTTAAAAATCTTACTTAATCTTATTGTCCTTCTTACTTGTTTAAGAATGTTAGACGCTACAGTGAGAACAATATAATGCCTATACCTCTTTTAGTTCTTCTTTATTCTGTCCTGTCTGTTGTTGCTAAGTTGGTTACTGGTGCCGTTACGGCTGGACTTGTTTATTACTTTCTAATAAATACCGTTCAACCTTTAATGGATCGCTTAACTTCACAAATAACTGATCAAGTTTCTGATTTTTCTGTTATCGGTGGTACTTCTTTACAGGTTATTCAGTATTTAGATTTCCCTCATGCTATCTCAATTCTTCTTGCTACTTCTTCTGCATGTTTCAGCATAAAAATAATGTCTATTGCTATTCGTGCCTTTGGTATTAATACAGGATCATAAAAAATGGCTATTCAATTAATCACAGGTAAGCCAGGTTCGTATAAATCTGCTTATCTCATGTCTATGGCTCTTGATGAAATTGCAAAAGGGCGTTTGGTTTATTTCTGTAATTTTCGTGGTTTACAGGCTGAAAAATACCAGTTAAATGTTCTTGATCATTTTAATGAATGGGCTTCTGTTTCAGATGGTGCTTTGGTTATTATTGATGAGGTTCAAGAATTTACTCGTGATGTTCCTACTAATGCCAAAACGGAGGAACTTCCTCAGTGGATGACTTTATTAGAAAAACACCGTCATAGAGGTATTGATATTTTTGTTGTTACTCAACATCCTATGTTTATTCATACGCATATTAGACGGCTTTTAGAAAAGCATATACATATGCAACGTGTTCAGGGTATGCCTTGGAGTAATAAAAGGGAATGGCAGCAAGTTTGTTCCGATCCTGAGAATCTTGATAATGCTTCAATTAAAAAGGGTTGTACTACTACAATTTATCGCCCTAACAAAAAAGTTTTTGATTATTATGAATCAACTGTTGTTGATACACATAAATTTAAAATCCCTCGAAAATTATTAACTTCTCTTTCTCTTGTTGGTGCTGCTTTAGCTTTTGTTTTCTGGATCGGTTCGCCTGTCTTTAGTAAATATATTAATGCTACTGGTGATAAACAAGTCGTTCAGGATATTGCACAAAATTCAAATTCACATGATCCAAATTCACCTAACCCTAATTTTTCGGCTCAAAATCAGTTACTCGTTAACATCTCTAAATGTATTGATCAATTCAATCTAACAGAACAACAATGTCAAGAAATGTACGATCCTTCCGTATTACAAGCCAAAAATGATCAACTTCAAGAATCTAATAGAAATCATATGGATCAAATAATTGTTGATTACTTCCCCAGTGATCCCTTTAAACCTGTAAATGTTCAATATGAAGTTACTGCAAAACCTGTATTTTCTGGCTGTACTAAATTTAATGGTAAATATTATGCTTATACTCAGCAGGGTACTAAACTTTCTGTCGATCCGTCTGTCTGTCGTCAAGTTATAGATGATGGCGAACGTCCTTTTAACTATTTTAAAAATGAACCACAATTACAGGCTAATGTTCCCCCTCAGGTTGGTCCTGAATCTCAAGCTCTTAATACAAATGTTATGTGGTGATATAGCAGAACGAGTGTCTACGAGTGATTCGCGAAATTAAAATTATTAAATCTTTTCCTTTGATTACAAGCTCCCTTTAAAACCTAAAACTTAGAATCAGAGCGTCCCGCATGGGCGCGAACTATTGGAGAGATCAATGAAATATGATGCTCATGTATGGAAATATAGAATGCAATATTTTCCTACATTTCTTTATTTTTTTAGCATTCTTCTATTTTTTACTTTTGGTTTAATTTTTGGTCAAATATGGGGTTTTGAAAGCTGTTATAGCTTTAAATCTTTATTAGACTGATTTCGTATAATAT
>NZ_JABERK010000002.1:0-49676 GCF_013004315.1 Acinetobacter sp. ANC 5378 | reverse complement strand
ATATTGGCAGGACTTTCGATTTTACTGAACACTCTTCAACTGCTCTCAGAATATTCAATAGATGAACTGAATGAAATCGCAACAATTGCATTAGGTACCTAAAGATGTGTAGATACCTATGCCTCTTAGGAGAGGGTTAGGGAGAGGTATTTTTCAATTCAGTACATACTTGCCATAAGTGTTCTAAAACCACATTCGTCCTTCCCAACACATCATAATTCCAATACCGAACCACTATTAAATCCAACGCTTCTAAAAACTTGGTACGTTCAGCATCATATTCAATCGCATCATCCATTCCATGCTGACTACCATCCAACTCAATCACTAAACCAATTTCGTGACAGTAAAAATCTACAATATATGGCGCAATCACATGCTGACGGCGAAACTTGAGATTTATAAAATGTTTGGCACGTAAAAACTGCCACATGAGATGTTCTGCATCGGTAGCGGTGTGACGCATAGATTTTGCGAATATTAAAAGTTGAGGATCGATCTTTTTGTTCATGAGTTTTTGTTTTTATTGTTTTCTTTAGATTAGCAGAATTTATAACCTCTCCCTAGCCCTCTCCTAAAAAGAGAGGGAACATCCACTGCTGTCCCATAGTTTGATTTAAATAAAAAAACCTGAGTCCTAACAGTTAAAATATGAGTGCGAACCAACACTTTAACGACCAGGATTCAGGTTTTGTCACATCAGAATACCGTATTTCATCAGCTGATTAAACCCGTCATGCGACAGGATTTTGAACAACTTGCTAAAGTACACCATGTTGGACAGAAATTTAGAGCGGCTTCAAGATGGGATCAGTTTATTGCCATATTGATGTCTCAACTTTCCTGCAGGCAAAGTCTGAGAGATATTCAATCCAATCTGGAGTGCCAACAGGAAAAACTGAGTCATCTCGGAGCAAAGTCTATACCCCGAAGTACACTGGCACGAATCAATGAGCAGCAGCCCGCGGTCTTGTATCAACAGCTCTTTTACAAGTTACTTAAATACTATGAACACTCAAAAGTAGCTCATAAATTTCGCTTTAAGAATCCATTATATTCCCTGGATGCCAGTCATATTGACCTGTCACTTTCCTTATGTGGGTGGGCCAAAGTTCACGACTCAAAAGCCAGCATGAAACTCAGCGTAGGATTGAATCACAGCAATGATATTCCTGAGTTTGTTGCAGTTGAAAATGGTAAAGAAAATGACATGGTACAAGGCCGAAAATTCCAGTTTCCCGCTGGCAGCATTGTGGTCTTTGATAAAGGCTATGTCGATTATCAATGGTATGCGAATCTAAGCGCTCAAAACATTGGCTTTGTGACACGTTTTAGACCTAAATCGGTGTATCAGGTGATCCAGCAACATCCCGTGCTTGAATCCAAAGGCATTCTAAAAGATGAAACCATTCAGCTGAATAGCGCACATGCCCTAAAAAGAAAAGCCCCCGTATTAAGAAGAATTGAATATAGAGATCAGCAAAGTGGCAAGCACTTCAGCTTTCTCAGCAATAACTTTCATTTAGCGGCCTCTACCATTGCAGCGATTTACAAAGACCGCTGGAAAGTTGAATTGTTCTTTAAAGCAATTAAACAGAACCTGAAATTAAAAGCCTTTTTAGGCCGAAGCAAGAACGCCATTCAGACACAAATCTGGATTGCAATGATCGCCTATTTACTAGTAAGTTTCGCTCAACATTTAGGGAAAAAAGGCTGGACAGTTCAGCGCTTACTCAGAATAATTCAGGTGAATTTATTTGAAATAAAAACCTTAAAAGCGTTATTTTCACCCGCTAAAATCCCCATCAAACAAGAGGAAGCTCATGTGAGCTTCCTCTTATAAAAATTGTGGGACAGCAGTGAGGGAACATCCATTTTTAAATTTATGATGGCATAAAATCACGTACTGCTCCCTTTCCCTATGGGATGAGAAGCATTGCTTCACAAGGGGGGGAACTAAAGTGCCCCATTCTCCAACAACATCTCTAACCCTTTCACCCGACTCATATATTTGAGTCGTTCTTTTTCCCATTTTACCTGCTGCTTTAAAGCCGAAGTATCAGCATCTATTTGTTTATATAAGTCAGAAATTTGAACCTTTCCTTTGGACTTTTGCACTGCAATTTTGGTATTCTCTGACCAAACCAGTGAATCAATAATGTCATTTATTTGATCATCAAGTTTTTGACTTTGTGCATCTAAAGCCAATTTATAGAACTTCACTTGCTCCGCACTTAAACCCTTTTGTGAAATACCTCGGTTTTGCTCAATCTGGATTTGAAGTTTCAGCAAATAGAACAAATCCTGCTTTTCGTAAGCTGCATTGGCATGCTGTAACATTTCGGTTTTTTCGAGCTTCTTGCTTTCATCCTGTTCACGGTCAGGATGAATCACAGCAGTAATTTTTAAATACACGGTTTTCAGCGACTGCTCTGCCATTTTCTGAGCTTGCTCGCGTTTCTCTTGCAGTTTTTTGAGTTTGGCTTGTTCACGTTGCTGTTCGTGCTTTGTATGGTCCCAATCATCTAACCTATCAAATGCTGTTTCGCTTTCATCTGATTCAGAGCTTTCAGACACAAAATCTGTTGCAACGGAAAGCTTTTTCTTGGTTTTCTTCGCGTTTGTATGTTCTGTATGTTGCTGGTAAAAGGTATCAATTTCTTCGACTGTATTGGCTTGTTGCGCTGACAAAGCTTTTGAATCTTTTAAGTATGCTGCAAGGTTTTGGATTTTTTCATCAAGCTGCACGACTTCTGCTTTTGAAAATTCAACACCATGCAAATGTTTCCATAACTGTTCAAGCTGCTGAAACAATACAGTGTGTAATTCATTATAAGCAGGTACAAGGGTTTTACGTGCATGTTGTTGAATGTCGGCTTGAGCTTTTTCCCATGCTACCAAGTCTATTTTTTGCTGTTCAATTTTTTCAATCAGACGATTAAGCTTTTTTTGTTGTGGCGAAAGCTCTGCATCTGGCTGAACAGTGGTTTTTAAATCGAAAGACATAGCAAGGAAAAAAGCAAAAGAAAAACTATAGCAATATTCCTGACTCAATGACAGATAACAGCAAGCAATCTAAAACTAGGCAAAAGTTAAAAGTACCCATTTAGTTATTGGATGATTCATTTTTTATTGTGTCATACCGGTTATTTTAAGTTCAGTAAGTTACTAAAATACTGGCAGTTCTTTACCGAATTATAAACATACATCCTGTGCTACTCGGGCATAGTATAAAAAGATGAATAAACGAATAATGGAAAGGAACGACATCCATGGATTGGGCAACTCTCTTTATTCATGACACCACTTGGACATTTGCCGCAGAAATCACCATACGCGTAGTGCTCATGTTTAGCATGATCATGATCTTTCTGCGCTTAACCGGTAAACGGGGTATTCGGCAACTCTCCATTTTTGAGCTGGCGATTATTTTATCTCTCGGTTCCATTGCCGGTGACCCGATGTTCACCGAAGACCTGCCGCTGATTCAAGCCCTGCTGATCATGAGTATTGTGATCACACTTTACCGCCTGACCACCTGGCTGATGATGAAATACCAGCCTTTTGAGGACTTAATCGAAGGAAAGTCGCTCTATATTGTGGAAGATGGCATGCTGGTTTTGGACAAGATTAAACGCGGCAAAATGTCGCATGATGAATTCTTTGCGGAAATGCGTCAGCAAGGCATCGAACATTTGGGTCAGGTGCGTGCCGGCTTGCTGGAAACCGACGGTAACTTTAGTATTTTATTATTTAAGCCCGATGAAATTCGTTACGGTCTCCCCCTTTTCCCCAAACAGTATCAGCAAACCACTCAAGTAGAACTGGAAACCTACTATGCCTGCATGCATTGCGGTTATGTCGATTATATTTCCAAGCCAGATCAGCAATGTTCACGTTGCCAATGTTGTCGTTGGGCCAAAGCGCTTAATAGTCAGATGTTAAGATAAATTTCCAAGTGATCTGAATAGTTGTATCTTTTATTTAAATTAAGCCACCCTAAACTTTAGTCGAAAGTCTCAATTACAAACTTCCTCTGGCATGCTTCCTGCTGTAGTTAAAGTCAGTTGTTATACGGAGTTTTGACTAAAAACTGGTTATTTCCTCAACATTTATCATTAACAAAACGGTAAAAAATCTTGCTTGAGCCTTGAATAGAAACTCGATTAAGATGAAAGCCAAGATTAAAAAATAAATGCAACAAAAAGTGTCATTTGTTATCTCAAGCTGATGAATGAATCATCGGTTTAAATCCAAAACAAATGATGATTAATAATAGAAATGGAGTTTTCAATATGTCACCTAAACGCACTATGACCTCTTTACTTTGTGCAAGCGCACTGATGCTTGGACTAAGCGCTTGTAGCGACAATAAAGCTCCGGCATCGGGCGAAAAAGCCACTGGCGATGCAACGACCTCTGGCACACTGGATAAGATTAAAAAATCAGGCACCATTGTATTGGGCTATCGCGATTCTTCTATTCCGTTCTCTTATATTGCAGACAATCCAAATCAACCGGTCGGTTATGCCCATGACCTGCAATTAAAAGTGGTCGAGGCGGTTAAACAAAAATTGAATATGCCGGACTTAAAAATTCGCTATAACTTGGTAACCAGTCAAAACCGTATTCCGCTGGTTTCAAATGGCACGGTCGATTTGGAATGTGGCTCAACCACCAATAACAAGGAACGTCAGCAACAAGTCGATTTCTCGGTGGGCTTCTTTGAAGTCGGTTCTCGCCTGCTTACCGCTAAAGATTCAGGGGTGAAAGATTTCACTGATCTCAAAGGCAAAAAACTGGTCACTACAGCCGGAACAACCTCTGAACGTTATATCCGTCAGCATCAGCAGGAACTCGGGATTGGTGAAATTATTTCTGCCAAAGACCATGCAGAATCGTTCTTGATGCTACAAAACGGACGTGCCGCTGCCTTTATGATGGATGATATCTTGCTGGCAGGTGAAAAATCTAAAGCCGCTGATCCAAATAAGTGGGAAATTGTCGGCACTGCACCAATTCACGAAATTTATGGCTGTATGCTGCGTAAAGGCGACACGGGCTTTAAACAAGTGGTCGATGATGCGATTAAAGCCACTTATAGTTCCGGTGAAATTAACAAAATGTACGAGAAATGGTTCCAGCAACCGATTCCACCAAAAAACATTAATCTAAACTTTAAAATGTCAGATCAGCTTAAAGCGTTAATTGCTACACCGCACGATCGCGATCAATAAACTTTAAAACAACATACGTTCAAGGTCAGGTAAACATGGATTTTTACCTGATTCTTCGGTGGAGTCACTATGAATTATAGTTGGAATTGGAGTGTTTTGTGGCAATCCACCGGAGTCGGTGATAGTACCTATTTACAATGGGTGTTAGTGGGTCTGGGCTGGTTGTTGGTGATTGCCCTAGTCGCGTGGAGCATTGCCATGGTTTTGGGCAGTATTCTCGGCATCATGCGGACTTTGCCGAATAAGACTGCACGCGCGATTGGTACAGGCTATGTCACTATTTTCCGTAATGTACCGTTGCTGATTCAATTATTTATCTGGTTTTATGTGGTTCCCAACTTTTTGCCCTCAGCTATTCGAGACTGGTGGATCAATGACCTAGGTGCCAATACCACAGCGCTGATTTCAGCCAGTGTCGGTTTGGGTCTATTTACCGCCGCACGGGTCTGTGAACAGGTGCGTACCGGGATTGAAGCCTTGCCGGTCGGACAGGTGAACGCCGGTTATGCCATGGGTTTTAGTACTGCCCAGCTCTATCGCTACGTTATTTTACCGCAGTCTTTTCGCACCATTTTACCGCCGCTCAGTTCAGAGCTGACCAACTGTGTAAAAAACACCTCGGTTGCTTCACTGGTGGGAGTGGCAGAAATTATTTCCCAGATGAAAACCATCAGTGAATACACGCAAAATACCATCGAGATTTACACCATTGTGACCGTGATTTTCATTGTGATTAACGTCTGTTTAATCTCGGCAATGACCCTGCTGGAAAGACGCTTACATGTGCCCGGTTTAATTGCAGGAGGTAAATGATGGAATGGCTCTCTGCATTTTTAAATGACTTGCAACTCTCGGGTCCTGCCTTATGGCATGGCTTTAGTATCACTTTAAAAGTGGTCTGTATTGCAACTGTGGGTGGTATTCTGATTGGCACCATTTTGGCTTTAATGCGTTTGTCTTCCATTAAAGTGTTGAACTGGATTGCACAAGGCTATGTGAACCTGTTTCGCTCCATTCCCTTGCTGTTGGTGTTGATGTGGTTCTACTTTGCGGTACCTTTTATTTATACCGCAGTCACGGGAAATTACCTGACTATTGATACCGCCTTGGTATCCAGTATTGTGGCATTCATGCTATTTGAAGCAGCCTATTTTTCTGAAATTGTGCGTGCCGGCATTCAGTCGATTCCGCGTGGCCAATCAGCAGCAGCTTCAGCTTTAGGTATGAGTTATGGGCAATCGATGCGTCTTATTATCTTACCGCAAGCCTTTCGTAAAATGACGCCCCTGCTCCTACAGCAAACCATTATTTTATTTCAGGATTCAACCATGGTGTATGCCATCGGTTTACTGGACTTTTTCAGGACCAACTATGTCCGTGGTGACCTGATGTCACTGCTGACCCAGTACATTTTATTTGCAGGGCTGGTGTATTTCACCATTAGTCTTTTGGCCACCTATGCGGTTAAAAAATTACAAAGAAGGTTACGCGTATGAATGATAACAAAGTGATGATCGACATTCAGAACGTGAGTAAATGGTACGATAAATTTCAGGTACTCACAGATTGCAGCACGCAAATTCGCCAAGGTGAAGTTGTGGTGGTCTGTGGTCCTTCTGGTTCGGGGAAATCCACCCTGATTAAAACCGTCAATGGTCTGGAAGCCTTCCAGCAAGGCAATATTGTAGTGGATGGAATTTCGATTAAAGACCCGAAAACCAATTTGAACCAGTTGCGTAGCCGTGTAGGCATGGTATTTCAGCATTTTGAACTGTTTCCGCATTTAACCATTACCGAAAACTTGACCATTGCCCAAATTAAAGTTTTGGGACGTTCTGAAGCTGAAGCCAAGAAAAAAGGCTTGGCGTATTTAGAGCGAGTTGGACTGAGTGCTCAGGCGGATAAATTCCCTGCACAACTTTCCGGCGGACAGCAACAACGTGTTGCCATTGCGCGTGCCTTGAGTATGGATCCTATTGCCATGCTGTTTGATGAACCGACTTCCGCGCTTGATCCTGAAATGATTACCGAAGTTTTAGATGTGATGGTGGGACTGGCCAAAGAAGGCATGACCATGATGTGTGTCACCCATGAAATGGGCTTTGCGCGTCAGGTGGCGAACCGTGTGATCTTTATGGATCAGGGCAAAATTGTAGAAGATTGTACTAAAGATGAATTCTTTAATACAAAGCGTGGCGAACGCGCTCAGCAGTTCCTGGATAAAATTTTGCATTAAACCTAAAAGTATTTAAAAAGCAGATCATAAGATCTGCTTTTTTTATGGGGAAAAAATTATTCAAGCACCAAGCGTGCATGGGTCGGCTGTACAGGACGATTATTCGGATGTTCCAGCAAACTTGAAAATGCCTTGATTTGTTGTTTCGAAGCTTGTTGAATATCTTTAAGCACAATCCAGCGTACGCCTTCAGAACACGGTGGCGTGGTGAGCGAACCATTAAAACGATAATAATCTAATTTTTCAGGTAAGAAGGCAGCGGCTAAATCTTGATGTTTCAACTGTACCGCATTGCCTGCTTTTTTCGGCAATTCTTTCCAGAGTTGTTTCAGTTTTTTATTTTCCTGACCTTCGTCAAACATCACAGCAATAACGGCTAACTCGCCTTGTTCAGTGGCATGCACCAAATGCATTTCCATGGCATAGCTTTTGCCCTTAATGGTATTTTCACTTGGACTATGTAAATGAAATTGTTTGAGATGAAAGAGTTTATGATCCAATTCCAGGGTATTACCCTCGGCAAAATTAATTTGCACGGTTCGATGATTATTAATAATCGTATCCGCTTTTGAACTGTAATTTAATTTTAAAGCCGGTAGTTTTGCCGATATAGTTTGATCAATATTAATCGGCGCTTGATTGACTCCTTCGCAGGCTTGATATTCAGGTTTAATCTTGCCCCATTGTGCCGGTGCAGTCTGTTTTGCATAACCCCAGTCAAACTGTGTGCCTTCTGCTGCAAATGAATAATTAAACCCAACCAATGCCATTAACGCAAGCATACTCCGCTTCATTATTAAATCCTAAAATATAATATAAAATGAAGACTTATCTTCTAGAGTTAACATGTTGAACGCAAAACCAAAACTACCATTTCGTTATAGGTTTTGTATCCCATATCGTTTAATTATTCACCTTGTTTGCTTTAAAGAAATTCAGTTGCTCCTACTTTATTTTTATTTTGCTCATCTTTTATTTAGATTTCAAATAAGAGTGATGTTTTCAAAACGCACCATAATTGATGATAAAAGCAGCTAAAACTGCTTCATCAAAATGCATTGCTTACTTTATCTTTAAATTATTTTTAATATTTTAGATCAATAACATTGCCACTATTCAGTGCTCGGAGAAAAAGCCGAAAAAATAAACACAATCACAAGTCCTAAATTTAATTTAGTAATCATATATTTATATATACTTTAATTTAAATCTCTTGCCTTAAATTGGTGCATGAAATGCATCTAAAAATCATGCTTTGCTTTATATCGAGTCTTGAGCATTTTTTTGCATGAATTATCAATATTTCCCTTTTTCAAAGCTCTTCCTCAAATCCTAGGCCTCGATATACTGATCTTCTTTTTGTGAAAAACAGCACTAAAATTGGGCTAAAATATGCAAAATATAGATTTACTCTTTCTCCTTCTTGGTGCAGTTTTAGTTTTAGCCATGCATGCAGGTTTTGCATTTTTGGAGCTGGGCACAGTACGACATAAAAACCAGGTTAATGCACTCAGCAAAATTTTGACTGATTTCTCTATTTCAGCCATCGCCTACTTTTTTGTTGGCTATTACATTGCTTATGGACAACATTTTTTCCATATTGGCGCAACCTTAGCCGCAGATCATGGCTATAACCTGATGCGCTGTTTCTTCCTGCTGACTTTTGCTGCGGCCATTCCTGCCATTATTTCTGGCGGTATTGCTGAACGTGCCAAAATGCGTTCCCAAGCGATTGCCACCTTATTATTGGTCGCCTTGATCTATCCTTTCTTTGAAGGCATTGCCTGGAATGGCAATTTGGGATTGCAAAAATGGTTAGCAAGCACATTTGGTGCAAGTTTCCATGACTTTGCCGGTTCTGTGGTGGTGCATGCGATGGGCGGATGGATGGCTTTAGTGGCGGTGCTTTTACTTGGTGCACGTTATGGACGTTATAAAAAAGATGGCCGAGTAAGCGCACATCCACCCTCTTCGATTCCTTTTCTGGCTTTGGGTTCATGGATCTTAATCGTGGGCTGGTTTGGTTTTAACGTAATGAGCGCGCAGCGTTTAGATGCCATTTCCGGTCTGGTCGCGATTAACTCACTCATGGCCATGGTCGGTGGAACCATTGCTGCCAACTTCATGGGCAAAAATGACCCCGGCTTTTTACACAATGGTCCTTTGGCAGGTTTGGTGGCGATTTGTGCAGGTTCTGATGTGGTGCATCCGGTTGGAGCGCTTATAATTGGAGCAGTTGCAGGCGTGATCTTCGTGAAACTCTTTACCTATACCCAAAATAAACTTAAAGTCGATGACGTCTTGGGTGTTTGGCCATTGCACGGTGTATGCGGTACATTTGGCGGCTTGGCCGTGGGTGTTTTCGGACAACAATGGTTAGGTGGCCTGGGCAATGTTTCCATGATTTCACAAATCATTGGTACACTCCTGGCAATCTCGATTGCACTTACTGGCAGCTTTCTGGTTTACGGTGCACTCAAAATCACCATGGGTATCCGCTTATCCCAAGAAGATGAATTTCGTGGTGCGGATTTGTCTATTCATAAAATTTCTGCCAATTCAGAAGACACAATGTTTTAAAGCTTAAATTTTAAACCTAATTCTTAAACCTGCTCTTAAACTTAATACGATTTTCAGCGCGACTCGAAAGAGTCGCTTTTTTTATCTATATAAATGTCACTTCTATTTCTAAGAATAAATAAGCAACAATGACCCTTATAAATATTGTTTAATTTCAGCTAAGTTTTGAATCGTATTCATCGGCTGATGATCTTCAACATCATGAAAACCTTGCAGCCACAGAGCATTCATACCCGCTTGGGTTGCGCCTTGTATATCATTCACTGGATGATCACCAATAAAAAGACAATGTTGCGGCTCAACATCCAATTGACGGCTGGTATGCAGAAAAATTTCAGGATTCGGTTTACTCATCCCGACCAATTCAGAGCTGACAATTTCATCAAAATAATGGCTAAAACCCAAACCCTGTAAAATGGTTAAACGCGTGGCATGTCCACCATTGGAAATAACTGCCAGTTTATACCCCTGCTGTTTTAAGTCTGCTAATAAGCTATTCGCACCTGGCATGGCAACAGCAGACAATCCAAATTGCTGAAACCAGAATTGTGATAACTCTTCCAAGTCAGGTAAGTTTTTCCACGTCAGTTCTTGCTGTAAAGCATAAGCCACGGAAGCAGCAATACTCGGGTGGGTTAACAGCTCTTTTTGGGGATAACCACCATTATCAATGCGGCGGATAATCGACTGAATCTGGCTGATATCAGCATGCGGTAATTGATGCTGATATGTACGAGCCAGATGTTGGCTATATGCCAAAATACTTTGATCACGATGGGTTAAGGTATTATCCAGATCAAATAAAACAGCACGAATCGTCATATTAATACCTCACAAATCTTGTGGGCTAATGTAGCACTGAAGACCTGAATGATTATGCTGTTTCTTGAATATGCTTATCACGATACAGCACAAAATTATTTTGCATCCTCACACAATTTTCTAAGGGTTTAGCCCCCTATTCAGCCATAGCTTAAGTCTAAATTAAGTTTTGCTTGGTGTAATCGCTGAAATAAAATCAATCGATCTTTTTTATGCACGATAAGCAACGCTTCATCCTCTATCAAGGCTGTTTCTTGGTCATTAGTTTTTGCATGCTTTGGATATTCTTTCCTATCGGTGGATCACTGGATCTTGCCCTGATTCATCCGTGGGTGAGTGAATCGGGGAAATTTTTATTGCGTGATAACTGGTATCTAGCCGAACTGAATCACCGTTATGTGAAAGATCTGATCATTTTGGTCTATGTCAGTTTTTTTATTATCTGGCTGGCTTCGTTCAAAGTTGAAAAATTAAAACCGGTACGCTGGACCTATGGCTATTTCTTTTGCATGGTCATTCTCTCGACCTCGATCATTGGATTGTTAAAATCTCAATCCGCCCACGCCTGCCCCTGGAATATCACGATTCCCACATCTCAGGGCTTCTTTTGGGATTTTTCAGCCAGCAAAGGACATTGTTTCCCGGGTGGTCATGCCTCAACCGGCTTTGCGCTCATGGCAGGCTATACTGTATTTCGCCAATCTGATAAAAAACGCGCCTACTTTTTTCTGGTCTCGGGCTGTATTTTAGGGTTTGCCATGGGGTGGGCACAGATGATGCGTGGAGCGCATTTTCTCAGTCATAATCTGTGGACGGCATGGATTATCTGGCTGGTCAATGTGGTTTTTTATTTATTTAACTACAAGCGTTTTACCATTACTCCATCTTCTCCAGAGTGATGGATTTTTAAATCTGCTTGACCAGTGGCAATTGGACATTCACCTGTAAACCTCCCAGACTTTCACTCCTTGAAAAAGAGATGCTGCCACCCAATCGTTCCGTGGCTTTATCGACAATAGAAAGTCCCAAACCGCTACCCATTTCTAAATGATGGTGAATACGATAAAAGCGCTTAAGAATCTGCTTATGCAACTCGGGGGCAATCCCCGGCCCACTATCTTCAACTTGAACCATGGCAAAACCATTTTGTTCAAATACAGACACATTAATCACGCCCTGATTCGGTGTGTATTTAATCGCGTTATCAATCAGATTAAAAATAATGGAATGCACCGCTGATTCTTGGCTATTCAGTAGTACATCTTCTTGTCTCTCCATACCCAAATCAATTTCTTTTTGCATGGCTAAATGGATCAACTGTTCAACGCAATTAACTGCCACCTGATTGAGTAAAAACTGCTGTTTGGTTTCCACATTCAAAATTGAAGCATCTTGTTTTGCCAGATTGAGTAACTGGCTGACCAGATGTTGAATCCGGATTAATCCCTTACTCAAATTCTGTAAATTGTGATCTTCTGGAAATTGTTTTAACAGAATTTGCATTTGTAAATTTAATGCAGTGATGGGCGTGCGTAATTCATGTGCAGCATCGGCAATAAATTGTCGCTGTTCCTGTTGCGAATGTGAAATACGCTCAAACAAATGATTCATTTCAGTAATGGTCGGAACAATTTCCACAGGATAATCACTGAGTTGTATTGCGCTTAATTCGTCTGAATCTCGTTGTGCCAATTCAGCTTTAAAATCATCGAGTGGCTGTAAACTTCGGCTAATAATCCAGCTTAAACCCCAAATCACAAAAGGCATAAACAGCAGGTAAGGAATAAACATACTTCCGGCAAGCTCTAATGCCAAACGCTGCCGGGTCGATTGCTGCTGGCTGACCTGAACCTGATAATGCTCTAAAGGTAAAACATAAGTATGCCAAATGTCCTGTGCGGTTTTATGGGTGTAAAATCCTGCTTTATGAACAGGATGGATCAACAAATCTAAATCATGCGTTTTATGATCTTGATTGGCATAAGCCCAGACATCAACAAATAAATCTTCTTCATGATAATGCTTGGATGGATCAAATTGGCTTTCAACCGGTTCAGGATCATGCGTAGCGACGCGTTCTGCCAAATTTTGCATCTGCGCATCTAAAACTTCATTAATTTCTTCCAGTGCAATCCGATAAGTAGAAAAAATCAGCAAGCAGCCCAAGGCAATACTAAAAACAGAAATATAAATGATCAGGCGTTTTTTTAATGAATACTGTGATTGCACCAGTTGCTGACCTTATAGTTGTCCGAGTCGATAGCCTAACCCGCGAATGGTGCGAATAAAATCTTTACCCAGTTTGGCACGTAAATGATGGACATAGACCTCAATGGTATTACTGCTCACTTCGCTATCCAGATCATACAATTTATCTTCTAAATTGGCTTTAGAAAAAATCTTGTTCGGATGACTGACTAAAGGAATCAAAATCGCCCATTCACGATTAGAAATATCGATATATTGTCCCTTAAACTTGGCAATATGCTGCTCCACATCCAGAACCAAATCACCATAACGAAGGATTTCTGGACTGTCTTGAAGTGCTGATTCTGCACCGCTACGGCGTAACAAAGCATGAATGCGCGCCACCAATTCATCAAACTCATAGGGCTTAATCAAATAGTCATCGGCCCCATTATTCAAGCCTTCGACACGGTTTTGTAATTGATCACGTGCGGAAATAATCAGAACAGGTAAATTTGAACATTGCTGACGAATTTGTTTCAACACCTGCATACCATCCATCATCGGTAAACCAAGGTCGAGCAAGACAATATCAAATTTTTCTTGGGTCAGTTTTTTTAAACCATCAATCCCATTGTTGACCCACTCCACATCAAATTGCTGATATTTCAACAAAGTCATGCTTGATTCAGCAATCATAAAATCATCTTCAATCATTAATATTTTAGTCATGCTTTAAACTCACGCTTTCTTTTTTGATTCACACTGCTGCAACATATTTTTTTGTTCATCAATAACTTGGGTTTTAACATCTAGCAGACTTAGCAGACTTGGGAACAAGTTATCTTGGCTTAATTCTTTGCTTTTTTGCTTGGTTAAGCAAGTGATTTGTGCAGAATTGTGTTGAGCCCATTCCGGTGAAAACCACATCAACATTGGAATATGGGTTTGTTGGCTTGGCGCGATCGCATACGGTGAACCATGTAAATATAAACCATGTTCCCCTGTCGATTCACCATGATCGGATAAATACCAGAATCCGGTTTGATAGCTGGTATTGCCTTTTAATACCTGAATCAGCGAGCTTAAAACATGGTCGGTATACACAATCGAATTATCATAACTGTTCAATAATTCTGTGCTGCTACAGCCTTGAATCGCATTGCTATCACAGCTAGGTTTAAACGGCTGGAATGCAGTAGTTGCACGCTGATAATAAGCCGGTCCATGACTGCCCATTTGATGTAAGACAATTAAACGCGGGGTTTTATCAGTTTCAGGAATAGCCGCAAGATAGGTTTTTAAACTATCCACCAAAATTTCATCGTAACAATCACCGTCTTTCGCACACCATTTATCTTTTAACTGTTGTGGAATTTGATACTGTTCCACTCGATTACAGGTACCTTTACAGCCTGAATTATTATCTATCCACGTCACTTTATAGCCCGCTCGCTGTGCAATATCGAGCATTCCCTCACGGTGACTGGCAAGCTGTTCGTCATAATCTGAACGTGGCATCCCAGAGAACATACACGGTACTGAAACCGCTGTTGCCGTACCACATGAACTCACCTGATTAAAATTAATAATATCCAGTTTAGAGAGTTCAGGGTTGGTATTTTTGGCATAACCATTTAAAGAAAAACTTTCTGCACGTGCAGTTTCACCCACCACCAAGACCATCAATTTTGGTTTATTCTGCTTAGCCGCGGGCTGAAGCAAATGGGCATCTTCACCATAAGTAACTAAAGGCAAATTCTGCGCAGGTTTAGATTTATGATAATAAGAGAGTGTCGATGCGATGGTATTTTGTGGAGAAATCATGCCTTTTAAATAACGATGTTCACGAAAGATCGCGGCATAATCCACATAAAAGAGAAATAACAACCCCCCCACCAATAACAATGAAATGCTGCTATTAATGAATTTTTTAGTGACTTTCGATAAGAAAAATTCAGGCTTGATCCGAACCAAAGCAACCAAAATGAGCGGGCAAATCACAAAGGCCAATGTCCATAAAACAAAGCGTAAAGACAATAAGCCCCGGACTTCACGCGTATCAGTTTGCATCATATTCTGAACTTGTTCAGGTGAAATCACTACACCCAGACTATTCACAAAATATGCAGTAAAACCGCCAATGAAAATTAATACATAGGCAAAGATTTTTGCATTCCATTTCCATTGAATCAGTTGAAAAATGAAGTTATAAGCTGCAACAATCACCAATACAGTAGCGATTAAAAACAAGTAGGCTTTAGGACCTTGATACGGGGTCAAGCTTTGTATTTTTTGAAAAAAAGCAAAGTTCAGAACCACCCCTAACCAAATCGCCAGCAATAAATTAAACTGGCTTAATGAAATCGGCTTTATCTTATTGCGTATTAGACTGATTATATTTGACATGATTACTGACTAATCTTTTTACTGATATCTTAATCTAAAATACAAAACTTAAAACTCACTTAATAAAAGAAAATAATAAAAAAGGCGATGTAACCATCACCTTTTGATTAACTAAAAGTAACCATTGATTAGAACTTATATTCCAAACCTGTCCCTACAACGGGTTGTTTGGTTTCATTAGAACCTTGTTCAAGGGTCAAATAACCTGCATAACCATAAGCTTTCACTTGTTTGTTAAATGCATAGTCTGCACCAACAAAAATTTGCTTCGCTTCTAAATCTGCTGTTGCATTTTTAAAACTGGTTGTATTTTGGCTATATTGTGCTTTTACAGTCCAGGCTTTCGCAGTAGGAAGATTATATTCAGCACCCAATAACCAGCCTTGAGCATCATCAATATTTCTAATTGCTGCTAGCCAGTTTGCCTGAGCCACTAAATCAGTAGGAGAAATATCAGCATTTTTCGTTTCTTCTACTTCAGATGTTTGATACAAAGCTTTAAGCGCTAAACCACCATCAAGGTTCACACGACCAATTGCACGAATGGTATTTGCAGCGGCAAGTAAACTACCACCTGCAACTTCTGGTGCAGGAGCATTAACAAAGCCACGACCTAAGAAGTTGCTTGTAATCGCTTTGTCATACGCAATACCTGCTACAACCACTGGGCTGTCATAAACAACAGATGCAGACCATGCATCACCTAAGCCACGACCTGCAGTCTTAGATGAGCCATTGCCTTTCGCAATACCTGAATCTTCACCAGAAGCTAATAAAGCGTTCACTTTAATTGTACCTGTAGGCAAGGCAATTGCTGGAGATTCATAAATGACTGCATTAGAAATACGATTTTCACCGGTCATAATGCCAGTAACATCGGCTTTATTGGCTACGTAGTTGTTAAAGGTATCCACTGAGCTTGAAAGTTGTTTCAATGGAGTGTCATGTGCACCCACTTTTAAAGTACCGAGCTGGGCATCTTTTAAACCCACAAAACGGTTACGTACACCTAAGTCGGTAGAGTCGCCATCTGCGCTAATGCTCCATTCAATCGCATACACGGCGCTTAAGCGATCAGTCAGCTTCTCATCACCTTTTAAACCAATGAATGAGCTGTTTGAACTTACTTCAACGACATCTTTATCAGAAAAACCTGATCTATTATCTTCAGGTAAATAATCGATAGAAGCATCAATTTCCCCATAGAAGGTTGGTGCTGCAAATGTAGAGCCTGCAAGTAGAGTTAAAGCAATTGCTGCTGCAATTTTGGTTTTCATTTTTAAATACTCCTAAGTTATTTTGTAACAGATGTTACTGTTTAGAAATATTTAAAAAAATGATTTAGATTTTATTAAGTTATCTTTTTTATTCCTTAGATTTTAAATAGATATTTAATTGAATTAAAAAGCTTTTATTGCATTATTACTGGTTGGTTTTCCATCTCAAAATAGGCAATAAACAGACCACGGCAACCAAGGTGATGAAGGCTAAATAATCGGCATAACCTAAAAGATCACCTAATATTCCACTTAGGCTATATAGTCCACCACTGACCGTTGCCATCAGCGCCACCTGAAAAGTAAAATCTGTCCCTGCCAAATGTTTGCGACTGTATTGCATCACCAAAGTTAGCATCACCACCAATAACATGGCTGAAATCATGTCTTCAGCAGCATTAATCACATAAATCACCCAAGCTTCAATTTTTCGGTGTGACTCATATTGAAAAGCCAGCCATGTGTATGCACCTAAGCTGAAAATTTTCAATACAGAAAAACTCAATAGCGCATTCGCACGAGAAATATACTTCAGACTCAGTCCCGCGAATCCTGCCCCAATTAATGCGGCCAACGCCCCAAGCATGGTCACATAAATGCCAATTTGGGAAAATGTCAGTCCCATATCCACCATTAACGGTTTCAGTAAAGGACCTGCTAAACCATCGGCAATTTTAAAAGTGATCAGCACGCCTAACCATAAAGCCAAACTACGGCTTTGATAAAAATACGACAGATAACTTTTTACTTTGCTCCAGCTAAATGATTCTTTGTCAGTCGCTTGCTGAATATGCTGGAATCGCGCAGGTTCTTTAAAAAACAGAATTGGTAATGTATTTAGAAGAACCAGCCCTGCCAAAACCAAAAAAGTGACTTGCCAATCTAGCCAGTCCAGTGCCCATAAAATCGCGCCACCACCGACAATAAACCCCAAGCGTGAACCAATCACCTGAAAAGTATTGCCCCAATGCTGCTGTTCATTTTTCAGAATATTGACGGCTAAGCCATCGGTTGCAATATCTTGGGTCGCACCGACCAGATTCATGCTCAGTAAAGCCACAAAAAAAACCAGTAAATATTCGGGCTGATTTAAGGCTTGGATCGGCAGGAATGATAAACCAATGAGTACGACCACACTGAGTAACTGAGTCGGAACAATCCAGCTCCGGTAATGTCCAAACGCCGAATAACCAAAACGATCCACCCACGGCGCCCAAAAAATCTTAATCGACCATGGCAACATCAATAATCCAAAGCCGCCAATCTGTGCCAGTGACACCCCTTGGGCACGTAAAATCACCGGTAAGGCATGGGTCATAAAACCAACAGGTAAACCTTGCGCCCAATATAAAGAGAACAACAAGATATAGATGTTACGTGTAATCGGCATAGTGTGCCCTTATGATCAAAACCGGATTGATTATTTCTATCAAGCCCACTGAATTATGCTTTACATTTTGCCAATGAATCTTATTTAACAAAAGCTTAACATTATTAAAATGCAATAAACTTTTGTCAGGGAGGCCGATAAAACCATGTCAGCACATTTCCCAACATTGCCCGATCAAGTGCCTGCTCGCGGTAGCAACTTGAGCCGAACTATTTTCAAAAAATTATTTCTTGCTCAAGGCTGGAGTTTTGAAGGTGAATTTCCCAACCTGCCTAAAGCCGTCGCTATTATTTCCCCCCATACATCCAATATAGATGCCTGGCATGGTTTTACAGCCCTGCTCGGACTGGG
Organism: Acinetobacter sp. ANC 5378; assembly: GCF_013004315.1. Classification (NCBI taxonomy): domain Bacteria; kingdom Pseudomonadati; phylum Pseudomonadota; class Gammaproteobacteria; order Moraxellales; family Moraxellaceae; genus Acinetobacter; species Acinetobacter sp. ANC 5378. The sequence goes on along the minus strand of NZ_JABERK010000002.1, from coordinate 31,187 downwards.
CATTAAAATTACCATTTTTGGCAAACATACGTTATTTAACACCCCGCTGAAACCCTTACTGGAATGGATTGGCGTGATTCCGGTCAATCGCAGTATTCAACAAGGTACCACTCAGCAAATTATCGACTTCATCAATACTCAAGAGCAGATCTGGGTTGGTATGGCGCCTGAAGGAACGCGTAAACAGGCAGAATCGTTTAGAAGTGGTTTTTACCGTATTGCCGTAGGTGCCAAGCTCCCGATTGTGATGTTTTCCTTTGATTACGACCATAAAACCATTTATTGCCTAGGCGTGTTTCAACCGACTGGAAATTATCAACAGGATCTAGAACAGATCTTGAACCGGTACGTGGGAAAATTTTCTCCAAAAAATCCGCAGTGGTTGGCCAAACCGTTACAAAATCGTATAAAAAATAGCTAGCCAAATTAAGCATTATCTGCTGTCATGTGTGCAATTTTGTCTATTTAATATCCAATTTCAACTATGAATCTTGTGCAATACTCTTTCATTGGTCTGCTTGCGTTTAGTCTGGTTGGCTGTGATAAAGCCACTAAAACCTCCCCACAAACCACGACCATAAAAGCACGTGAACCAGTAGTTGCCATTGCTCTAGGGGGTGGTGGAGCCAAAGGTTTTGCCCATATTGGGGTATTGAAAGTTTTAGAATCACATGGTATTAAACCGAAAATTGTCACCGGTACCAGTGCCGGGAGCTTTGTTGGCAGTATTTATGCCAGTGGTAAAACCCCTTACCAATTACAGCAAATTGCCCTAACGTTAAAAGAATCTGACATTCGTGATTTAACATTAAACAGTCAAGGCGTGGTGCAAGGTCAAAAATTGCAGAACTATGTCAACAAACACATTGCCAACAAACCGATTGAACAGTTTCCGATTCGTTTCGCGGCTGTTGCAACGCGCCTCGACACAGGTCGTAAAGCCGAGTTTATTAAAGGCAATGCAGGTCAGGCCGTTCGAGCCTCATGCAGTATTCCCAATGTATTCGTGCCTGCAACGATTGGTGGAAAACAATATGTCGATGGTGGTTTAGTCAGTCCGATTCCAGTGAAAACGGCGAAAGATATGGGTGCAGATATTGTCATTGCGGTGGATATTTCTGCACGCCCAGTCGGTGGTAAACCCCTGAACATGTGGGGCTTGCTGGACCAGACCATTAATATTATGGGACAGCAAAGTATTAATGAAGAACTCAGTCAAGCCACTGTAGTGATTCAACCTAAAGTGGGACATTTAGGCACGCTGGATTTAAAAGCCAGCAATCAATCGATTTTAGAAGGTGAAAAAGCCACCCAACTGAAAATCATCGCGATTGACAAAGCCATTACCGATTTTAAAAAGTCTCCTGCCGCGTTTAAAGCTGCACCAAAAGCCAAAATTTAAAAAAGATGCTTTTTTAATATTCAAAGACTTACTCATCTGCTAAATTGATATAGACACTTGGTTATCTATATCAATTTTAACAATACACGAGTAGATGTATGGAATTTGCTTTCGAACCTTGGCATTGGTTTGTATTGGGTATTTTGCTCATTCTTTCTGAATTGGTAATCCCCGCTTTTGCTGCACTATGGTTTGGTCTCGCAGCCATCATGGTGGGGGTTTTACTGTGGATGTTCCCGATGATGGGCTTCACCACTCAAATCGTCACCTGGATTATTTTATCCATACTGTGCACATTACTTTGGTTTAAATTTATTAAACCGCTTTCAATCGATAAAACTAAAGCCGGTTTATCTCGTGAGGCGACTATTGGGCAGGTCGGTATGGTCATTCAAACCCATATGCAACATGATCTGATTACAGTCCGTTTCCCCATGCCGGTTTTGGGCTCTGATGAATGGAACTGCCGTACCTTAGCACCAGTTCAGGTGGGCGATCGGGTTCGCGTGGTCGATATTCTCGGCAATGATCTCGTGGTCAAGCCACACCATTCACATCATGAAAATATATAAAGCGAGGAAATAACATGTCTGGTGGATCTATTATTGTTTTAGCCTTCCTGGTTTTTGCAGGTGTTACCATTTTTAAAGGGGTGCGCATTGTTCCCCAAGGCTATAAATGGATTGTACAACGTCTGGGTAAATACCATACCACGCTAACACCGGGTCTGAATTTTGTGATTCCTTATGTCGATGAAGTTGCGTATAAAGTCACCACCAAAGACATCGTGATGGATATTCCTTCTCAGGAAGTGATTACCCGTGATAATGCGGTTTTACTGATGAATGCCATGGCCTATATCAATATCACAACCCCGGAAAAAGCGGTCTACGGTATTGAAAACTATACCTGGGCGATTCAAAACCTGGTACAGACTTCACTACGTTCAATTGTCGGCGAAATGGATCTGGATGATGCCTTGTCTTCACGTGATCACATTAAGGCCAAACTGAAAGCGGCCATTTCTGATGATATTTCTGACTGGGGTATTACGCTAAAGACTGTTGAAATTCAGGATATTCAACCTTCAGCCACCATGCAATCGGCAATGGAAGCGCAAGCTGCAGCGGAACGTCAGCGCCGTGCGACCGTAACCAAGGCCGATGGTGAAAAACAGGCCGCTATTTTAGAAGCAGACGGTCGCCTGGAAGCTTCACGTCGTGATGCTGAAGCGCAAGTGGTCTTGGCTGAATCATCACAACGTGCCATTGAGATGATTACTTCTGCGGTCGGTGACAAAGAAATCCCGGTGGCCTACTTGCTCGGTGAACAGTATGTTAAAGCCATGCAAGACATGGCGAAATCTAATAATGCCAAAACAGTTGTGTTACCTGCAGATATCATGAATACCATTCGTGGCGTGATGGGTCGTAAACCATAAACGACTGCATTTTTTCTATAAAATAGACAGCATTCGCTGTCTATTTTTATTTCAGTTGCGAAAAACTCTGCAATCATTGTGAAATTATGATTAAATTTCGCGTTATTTTTTGAAATTATTTGTGCTTCTTTTTATAAGCCTTTGTTTCGATCTACTGTCTACTGTCCACCTTGTAAATGGATACCGTATGAGCTCCCTGAATCCGACCTTAATTACCTTTCTTTTTTATATTGTCGCCATGATCGTGATTGGCCTCATGGCTTATCGCGCGACAGCCAACTTCTCTGATTACATTTTGGGGGGTCGTCGTTTAGGTAGTTTCGTAACGGCGCTCTCTGCTGGTGCTTCAGATATGAGTGGCTGGTTGCTGATGGGACTGCCTGGTGCAATTTATCTTTCAGGTTTGTCTGAAATGTGGATTGCCATTGGCCTGATTATTGGCGCATGGCTGAACTGGCGACTGGTTGCCGGACGTCTTCGTGTCCATACCGAAGTGCAACACAATGCCCTCACCTTGCCAGACTATTTCTCCAACCGTTTTAACGATCAAAAGAAAATTCTGCGTATTGCTTCTGCTTTCATCATTTTGATTTTCTTTGCAATTTACTGTGCTTCAGGCATGGTTGCAGGCGCACGTCTGTTTGAAAGCATGTTTGACATGTCCTATAGCACGGCGCTTTGGGTCAGTGCGATTGCCACCATCAGTTATGTGTTTATTGGTGGCTTCTTGGCAGTTAGCTGGACCGATACCATTCAAGCCGGTCTGATGATTTTTGCCTTGTTGCTGACTCCTGTGGTTGCCGTATTAAGCTTTGCCGATATGGATCAAGTGACTTTGGCACTTGAAGCGGCTCGCCCACAAGCAACTGACGTAATTGGCAATTTAAGCTTTGTCGCCATTATTTCATTATTGGCTTGGGGTTTGGGTTACTTTGGTCAGCCGCACATTCTTGTGCGTTTTATGGCGGCAGATTCAGTCACCTCCATTCCCAATGCACGTCGTATTGGCATGACCTGGATGATTCTTTGCTTAGGTGGTGCAGTGGCTGCCGGTTTCTTTGGTATTGCCTACTTCCAGCAACACCCAGAACTTGCCAGTGCAGTGAACGCCAATCCAGAAACCGTGTTTATGGAACTGACCAAAATTCTGTTTAATCCATGGATTGCAGGGATTGTGTTGGCTGCCATTTTAGCCGCGGTGATGAGTACCTTAAGCTGCCAGTTACTGGTTTGCTCAAGTACCTTAACCGAAGACTTTTACAAATCATTCTTACGCAAAAATGCAACGCAAACAGAACTGGTGTGGATTGGCCGTTTAATGGTACTCCTGATTGCCCTGCTTGCCATCTGGATGGCTGGAAATCCTGAATCTAAAGTTCTTGGCTTAGTGGCATATGCTTGGGCGGGCTTTGGTGCTGCCTTCGGTCCACTGATCATTCTTTCATTGTTCTGGCGTCGTATGACACTCAATGGCGCACTTGCCGGCATGTTGATTGGTGCGGTTGTGGTGATTCTCTGGAAAAACATGTTCAGTGCCACTGGCCTTTATGAAATTATTCCAGGCTTTATTTGCTCGCTGATTGCCATTGTCGTGGTCAGCTTAATGGGTAAAGCACCAACGGAAGAAATCACCACACGTTTCGATGAAGGTGATCGTTTATATCAAGACTCTAAATAATCTTTAGCGCATAAAAAAGAGGACATCATGTCCTCTTTTTTAATTCATGTTTTCTAAATCACCCGCTTCTAAAGCTAAGTGTATTTAGCTTTTACGCGACAATAAAAATTGTGAAATCTGATTGAGTTCAGCTGCATTTTCACCAAACATTGTCAAAGCGCTAAACGCCTGATCATGCAATTCTTTGGCATAAGTTTGGGCTTTTTGCAGACCCATCAATGCCGGATAAGTCGATTTATCCACTTGCTGATCTTTACCGGCAGTTTTCCCCAATACTTCTGTGTCGGAAATAATATCCAGAATGTCGTCCTGCACTTGAAAAGCCAGTCCAATTGTTTGCGCATATTCGCGCAGCCTAGGAATGGCTTGATCAGTGCCTTCAAACACACATACCGCAGCCATCATCACCGCAGCAGAAATTAACGCTCCGGTTTTATTACGGTGAATATTTTCCAAAGCTTCCTGATCAACATGCTTACCTTCAGCTTGTAAATCCAGCACCTGACCACAGACCATTTTTGAACTGGCTGTCGCCAAAATCTGCATCTGTTTTAAAATAATCGATGGATCAACCGCAGGACCTTGATCAAACAGGCGACTGCCTAATATCTCAAAGGCCATCGACTGTAAAATATCACCGGCAAGTAATGCTGTATCTTCACCAAAAGCCACATGACAGGTCGGCTGACCGCGACGCAACAAATCATTATCCATACACGGCAAATCATCGTGTGCCAGTGAATAGCAATGGATCATTTCAATGGCTACTGCCGCACGGCGTACTGCGGCAAAATTTGCATGTGGCTTTATCGCCGCTGTTGCATAACAAAGTGCTGGACGTACACGTTTACCACCGAGCATCACCGCATGATGCACAGCGCCTTTCAGCGGTTCTGGAATGGAAAATGCGTCTAATGCCGTCAATAAATCTTGTTGAATACGTTGCTGTGCTTGGGTTAATACATTTGCATGTACGTCAGTTAAAGATGACACATTCGCCTCGAATATTTTGCTTTGGTTCGTCGATTTAACCATCAGAAATCAATGATTGATCTAATATACAACGCTCTTGTCGTCATCGACAGAGAACTTGCGACTCATGATACTGCTTTCTCGCAAGATTCTCTATCTGGTTTGTTATTTCAAGCTATCTTCAGGAATTCGAACCCAACCTTCCATCAGAACTCGTGCGCTACGGCTCATCACCGCCTTCTTCACCTGCCATTGTCCATTTTCCTGCACTGCTTGCGCACCGACACGTAAAGTCCCTGAAGGATGACCAAAACGTACTGCTTCACGTGCTCCCCCACCCGCAGCCAAATTCACTAGTGTTCCCGGAATCGCAGCTGCTGTACCAATCGCCACTGCAGCTGTTCCCATCATGGCATGATGCAGTTTACCCATAGACAAGGCACGAACCAGTAAATCGACATCACCTGTTTGAATGGCTTTACCACTGGATGATGTATAACTTTTCGGCTTGGAAACAAACGCAATTTTAGGGGTGTGTTGACGTTTTTCAGCTTCAGAAATGTCCTGGATCAAACCCATCTGTTTTGCCCCATAAGCACGGATGGTTTCAAAACGTGCCAGTGCCTGAGCATCGCCATTAATGGCTTCTTGTAATTCAGTCCCTGTATAGCCAATCTCTTCAGCATTTAAGAAGATGGTCGGAATACCGGCATTAATAAATGTCGCTTGGAAAGTGCCGATATTTGGAACGTCTAAAGTATCGACTACATTTCCGGTCGGGAACATGGCACCGCCATCTTCGCCATCATCAGCAGGGTCTAGAAATTCAATCTGAACTTCGGCTGCAGGAAAAGTCACACCATCCAGTTCAAAATCACCGGTTTCCTGCACTTGTCCATTGGTCATCGGTACATGGGCAATAATGGTTTTTTGAATATTCACTTGCCAGATGCGTACCGTACAGATGCCATTTTCAGGAATACGCTCTGCACTGACCAAGCCGTTGGAAATCGCAAATGAGCCCACTGCCGCTGTTAAGTTGCCACAGTTACCGCTCCAGTCGACAAAAGGCTGATCGATCGCCACCTGTCCAAATAAATAATCCACATCATGATCAGGCTGTGCACTTTTGGCCAAGATCACGGTTTTACTGGTACTTGAACTTGCTCCACCCATGCCATCAATTTGCTTGCCGTATGGATCTGGACTGCCAATCACACGCAATAACAATTGATCACGCACTTTTCCAGGCTGCTGTGCTGCTTCCGGTAAGTCATCCAATTTAAAGAAAACACCTTTACTGGTACCGCCACGCATATAGGTTGCTGGAATTTTGATTTGTGGAGCAAAACTCATTTTATTGATCCTTGATATTTATCATTGTTTTAAACAACATACGGGAAATGTTGATCACTTTTATCATAATGCTTTTTTCAGCAAAAACACTCACTACAGGACTTAAGTATAAAAAACGAACCCTAAACTTTTTCTTATAATTTACATCATTTTATTTTATGTAATTAAAAATAAAATTAATTCATTGATTCAAAATCGAAATATACAAAATATTTTTTTGTGATTATTTTTTAACAAGCTCCCTCCTAGCCCCGTACTAGGCTTATACAAATCAATCCATTACAATCACAATCTTATCCATTGTCGGGCTGAGTACTTTGAACAACGAGTCTTCTAAACTTCAGCGTGGCTTAAAGAACCGTCATATCCAACTCATCGCCATGGGCGGAGCAATTGGTACAGGCTTATTCTTAGGTTCCGCACAGGTGATTCAATCTGCAGGTCCTTCCATCATTTTGGGTTATGCCATTGGTGGTTTGATTGCATTTTTAATCATGCGTCAACTGGGTGAAATGATTGTACATGAGCCTGTAGCAGGATCATTCAGCCATTTTGCCTTTAAATATTGGGGGAAATTTCCCGGCTTTTTAGCAGGTTGGAATTACTGGATTTTATATATTTTGGTGGCCATGACAGAGCTTACTGCTGTCGCCAAATATATTAATTACTGGTGGCCTTTTATTCCTGCCTGGGCATCGGTACTGTTCTTTTTCGTTGTGATTACTTTAGTCAATCTCGGCAATGTGAAATTTTATGGTGAATCAGAATTCTGGCTTTCCATCATCAAGGTCACGGCGATTGTATCCATGATCGTGTTCGGTTTGTATTTATTACTCACCGCAGATGCTGGCTCAACCTCTTCATTTAGCAATCTTTGGACTCATGGTGGATTCTTCCCGAATGGATTTGAAGGCTTATTCTATATGCTTGCCTTCCTCATGTTCGCCTTCGGGGGGATTGAACTGATTGGTATGGCTGCAGCAGAAGCTAAAGATCCTGAAAAAACCATCCCTAAAGCCATTAATCAGGTGGTTTTCCGTATTTTGCTGTTCTATATCGGTTCACTGACGATTCTTTTATCATTGGTGCCATGGAATCAGCTTGATCTAGGCGGTCTGGATAAAAGTCCATTTGTGATGATTTTCAGTCAACTCGGAATCGGCTGGGCAGCGCATTTACTGAATTTCATTATTTTAACCGCTGCGCTGTCTGTTTATAACAGTGGCATGTATGCCAATAGCCGTATGCTTTTCGGTTTGGCACAGCAAGGAAATGCACCAAAGGTATTCCAAAAGGTGAATAAACAAGGTGTTCCGATTCCTGCTGTTTTATTTTCCGCACTGTTAATTTTTGGTTGCGTACTTTTAAACTACTTTGTTCCAGAAGATGCCTTAAGCCATTTGATGTATGTCGTGGTGGGTGCGTTGGTTTTAAACTGGGCGATGATTAGTTTGACTCACTTGAAATTTAAACAAGCGGTTAAACAAGCTTCCATTCAAACCAAATTCCCTGCACTTTGGTCTCCAATCAGTAATTATCTGGTTCTTATTTTCATTGCGACCGTCCTTTATATTATGTGGACGCAAGGTTTTAAAGAATCTGTACTGATGATTCCGATCTGGATTGTGATCATGTTTGGTCTATTTAAAGCACTCAAGATGAATAAATCTTAAGCAAAAACCTTAAAGATATGTCTTTTAAAAAGTTATTGTTTCGACAATAACTTTTTTTTTATCAGTATTTGCGCTAAATTAGCTGCGCATTGTGCCCTTAGCTTAACTGGATAGAGCAGTTGCCTCCTAAGTGACCGACGCGGGTTCGACTCCCGCAGGGCGCACCATGCTAAAAATCGTTATACCTCTTACAGATACAAAGATTAAAATAACTAAAACTAACCCAGAGAAAATACAAAAATTAGCTGATGGTAATAGTGTTTTTTCTAACCATTGCTAAAATAGGTGACAAAACCTAGAGATTTGATTACTCACGTCCCTATACCCAAAAAAGGAATTCATTAAGCTTTTGGTTCCTATCCGAATGTGACCTTAGCTCAAGCGCGAATCAAACGAGAAGAAGCTCGCACACTACTTGCTCAAAATATCGTTCCACTTCTAGAAAAGAATTAAGAATGATATCTCTAATTCAAAAATAATATTTTCAGTAAACTTACTAAGGAATAGATGAGTAAATAATAGTTTGCAGAATCTCCCCCCCTTAGAAATCAGCAAAGCTTGTTAGAAGTCATCAATCAACATATTGATCCAATTCCTGTTCATGAAATTAAACCAACTGATATCCTTAAAGTTTGTCAGATTTATGAAAAGAAGAAAAACTAGAAACAACCAAAAAAGTTAAATGTGGTCAGATATTACGTTATACAAGTGAACAAGTATGCGGTCACGGTTTCCGAGCATCTTTTAAAAATATTGATGATAACGATGCTGGTCGATACCGTTCTCAAAATGTACTCATTTATTCGTAGTGGTTTAAATTGAATGCCGCCACCAAATTTGTGTAACAACAAAAGCTCGGTCATTTGATCGGGCTTTTTATTTATTCTAAATTATTAATTTATCTTTTCTAAAAACATGATTTAATTAACATTATTTTAAATTTTGGTATATTGCGCCACTGAAAATTACTGGATTAGTGTACAAAATAGCGAACAGAAACTAGCTGTAGTTTCTGAAGGATCTCCCAAGGTCCTTAGTTTATAAGCCCACTTCGTTCTTTCCCTGAGTGGGCTTTTTTTTGTCGGGAGAAAAGAAATACTCCGATTTCTAATGTGTTTATTTGGTCTTCATAGTGCCATTCAAATCGATTACACGGTTGATGATGAAGTGATCAAAGTGTGCCGTGATTGCTTGAAAGAAGTTAAGTAACAATCAATCAAAAAGCATACGATTAATTAAATTATTAATCATACTTTTTTTGTTTTCACAATGTTGAAATAATTTAATTATATATTGAGTGAAAACAAAGAATAAGTGTAAAAATTCTAAAGTTTTAGCGCAAATTAGGCCTGTTTAATTTGGGAGAGTTAGACAGGTTTTTTATTGAAAGATATTTATATTTTCCTTTCTTGTCGAACGTATTACGACACATAAACCCCGTCATTAATTTGTCGGGGTTTTTTTTCTTCTTGGTGATGAAATGAAGGTTCAAAACTTTTATGAATGTTACAAACATAAGTGCCCAGGCTTTATAAATTCAGAACTTACCTACAATTATTTACATGCTCTGAGTCAGTCATAAACCGGCTGACTCGGACTAATAAAGTCAGCTTATTCTTTATAAGTCTGCGTACTGTATAGTTCAACGGGTAAGCGTTTCAGGACTTTTTCATTTTTTGCATAATCCAAGAAGGCTACAGCATAATCCAGTCATACTTCTACACGACGTTCACCAATGATATTTTTAAAACTGCTATAAAAATCTTGACCATCTGCAAGAAAATTAATGGTAATCACTTGATAGGTTTGATTTGGATTTAAAGATTCGTGTTGTCTTTACTATCATTAGTACACCCAGCTAAAAATATACTGGAAACTACTAAACAGTATGTAAGACTCAAATAGTGATTGATTTTATTTTTAAAGGTCACGATCTCCTCCCAATTTGATTATAATTTAACTACAAATAATGTAGGGCAGTTGTTTAAAACTCATTAAATTAGCTATTTTTTGCTCATTAATTTTTGAACAAAAAGTTGTAATTAGCTCATTAAGAAAAAATTCATGTATGTCTTAAAGCTAAATTAATCGTTTTGAGTCATCGAGTGTTTGATCTTATTTAGCTGATTTTTTAGAACAATGAGTGCAGCTACAATTCTATACACGCATACAATAAAATAAGGAGAAATATAAAATTCCTCCTTATACAGTAAATTTATCTGGTCAGTTTCGAGATTTTACATTTAATAGATTCATCTAAAAATTTACGTCTGCGTAGGGTAGGAACTAAAACCAGCCCCGTTAAGGTTAAAATTAACCATAACCCTATGCTGCCACCGCTTATTTTGCCGCTATCCAGATTATTCACTACATTTTCATTTAGATCCATATCGACAATCACTGCATCATGATCGGAAGAACGGAATGCATCATCGCTATAGAATGCTGTGATTTACTCATATGCAACAAAGCCTCTTGCAATCAGAAATCATGTTTAAGACCGCTCAACCGCTAATGCAACGCCCATTCCACCACCAATACATAAGGTCGCCAGTCCTTTTTTCTTTTCACTACGTTGCATTTCATGTAACAGCGTGACCAGAATTCGACAGCCTGAGGCTCCAATCGGATGGCCTAAGGCAATGGCTCCACCATTGACATTGACCTTGTCCATATTCAGGCCCAATTCTTTTGACACCCCTAAAGCTTGTGCAGCAAAGGCTTCATTGGCTTCAATCAGATCAACCTCTTGCAAAGACCAGCTTGCTTTTTCTAGCGTCTTTCTCACAGCATTTACTGGACCAAGTCCCATCACTTCCGGCTCAATACCAGACATGCTATACGCTTTAATTTTCGCTAGTGGCTGTAAACCAAGCTCTGCTGCTTTATCTGCACTCATCACCAATACTGCAGCTGCACCATCATTAATCCCCGAGGCATTACCTGCAGTCACCGTGCCATCCTTTTTAAAAGCTGGGCGCAGCTTGGCTAGACTCTGTTCATTCGTTTCGGCCTTGATATATTCATCACAGTCAAAAACTAACGGATCACCTTTACGTTGAGACACTTGAACCGGCACGATTTCTGCATCAAATTTCCCTTCCGCCTGTGCTTTGACTGCACGCTGCTGAGACGATAGTGCCAAAGCATCCTGATCTTCACGGCTAATTGACAGTTTTTCTACAATATTCTCAGCGGTCATTCCCATGTGATACTGGTTATACACATCGGTCAGACCATCATAGACCATGCTATCCACCAATTGCGCATTGCCCATCTTCTGCCCGTTACGCATCTGGATAATATGGGCACTTTGTGACATCGACTCCTGACCACCAGCCACGACAATATCGGCTTCACCAGTGGCAATGGCCTGTGCTGCCAAATGAACAGCGCGCAGTCCCGAACCACATACCACATTCAAGGTTGAAGTGGGTACTGAAACCGGAATACCCGCAGCAATTGCCGCTTGTCGTGCCGGATTCTGTCCCACACCCGCAGTCAACACATTCCCCATAATGACCTGATCTACCTGTTCTGGCTTCACTCCGGCAGCGTCTAATACCGCACCAATCACCACTTTACCTAACTGCGGTGCACTGATACTGGCCAGGCCACCCAAAAAACTTCCAATCGCAGTACGTTTTGCAGCAACAATCACAACTTCTTTCATTTTATTTCCTATTTTTTAACTCATATCTTGCTTGATACTCCTGCCCCCATACGATTGGTCGGCAGTGAGAATGCCTAAATGCTAAAATAAACTGACTTGTACATAACTGCCCGGTGCTGCTTCCTTGACAGGATAAGTTGCACTACCTAATGTACGCGCTGGAACCTGATCGCCGGTATAAGGTGCGATCCATTCCTGCCAGCGTAACCACCAGGATTCTGGATGGAACTGGGCATCTGCCAGCCACTGTTTCGGGTTTTCATAAGGTCTATTATTGGTATAACAGCCATATTTGTTGCGGTTTGGCGGATTGACGATTCCTGCCACATGTCCGGATTCGCCGAGTACCAGTGTGGTTTCCCCACCCAGATAGGCAGAACCTTTAAAGCACGTATCCCACAGTGCAATATGATCTTCCTGAGTCGAGATAAAAAAGTTCGGTGTTTTCACTTTAGACAGGTTTAAACCCACGCCATTAACCTTGATCTTATTCGGCTGAATCAGTTCGTTATTCAGGTACAGATTGCGCACCAGGAAATTGTGCACATGTGCAGCAATGTTGGTGCCATCACTATTCCAGTACAAAATATCAAAGTCGGACGGATGCTTGCCTTTCAGGTAATTTTCAATGTAATAGTTCCAGTACAGGGTATTTTCACGTAACAGACTAAAAGTCACCGCCAACATGCGGCCATCAAAATAGCCCACCTGTTGATTCAAAGTTTCAATCCCTTGAATGACCGGCTCATTAATAAAAGCCCCCAAACTGCCTGGATTGTCAAAGTCCAACATTGTGGCCAGATAAGTGGCACTCTTGACGTGATTCTTCAGACGTTTCGCCACATAGTACGCCTGCGTCGCAGCAAGCACCGCTCCACCGATACAATAGCCAATGGCATTGACCTCTTTTTCTCCAGTCATTTCCTCAATGACACGCATCGCCTCAACCGTACCGGAGGTAATCAGGTCATCAAAGCGCATGTCCTTTTGTTCAGCCCCCGGATTACGCCAGGACATTAAAAATACGGTATGCCCTTGCTGACGTAACCAGTTCACAAAAGAATTCTGCTCACGCAAATCCAGAATATAGTATTTGTTAATAAAAGGCGGGATGAGCAAAATAGGCGTCTGATATACAGTTTCAGTGGTCGCTTCATACTGTAACAATTGAAAAACCGGATTTTCAAAGACCACCGCACCCGGCGTATAGGCTAGATCTTTTCCCAAACGGAACGAGTCATTATTGACCATGCGTACGGACAGATATTTACTACTGTTCATGATATCGTCATGGAAAATTTCCATGCCACGCACCAGATTTTGCCCGTGTTCCTGTACCGTCTGATGAATCACTTCCGGATTGGTCCACAAAAAATTGCCGGGAGAAAAGGCATTCACCATTTGGCGGGTAAAAAAGTGGATACGGTGACGGACTTTATCCGGAATGCCTTCAACCTCATCCAGCATTTCTTGCACCAATTGACTGAAATGCAGATAGGACTGGGTCAAGAGATCATAATTGGGTTCTTGCCAAAGTGAATCTTTGAACCGGCGATCGCCCTGCTCAGGTTTCACTAACGGCTGGATATCCTTGTTCACACTGCGCAGCATGATATTTTGGTAAATCTGCATCTGACCGATCCACCATTTGCTCTGCATCTCGATCAAGCGTGCCGGATTTTTGGTTAATGCCTGAAAGAACAGGGTCATATCTTCACTGTTGACTTTACTCAATGCATCATTGAGCGGATTATCGCCATAGTGAAATTCTTGTACTTTCTTCCAGATTTCTTCATGTACATCGAAAAAACGCTGGACGTTCTGATTAAACTGAAAAAGATTCTGCTGCATTGCACCACTCCTTATACTGGGTCATTCCTCACTTTCGCTCAGGAATGGGATAGAAAACGGGGAAGTGATCTCCACTTCCCCGCTCACTAGTCTTCAATCTTCATTAAGGTTGCTAACCATTATTTATTGTTCGGCATCGATTCGCTAACTAACTTGTCAAACTCGGCTTTAAATTCAGTTGCCAAGCTTGCCAGTTTTTGGCCATCGTCAATCATTTGCTGGCTGAGTTTGGTCATGGTTTCTACTTGCTTCATGCCACAATTAATCATCGTTTGCATGTCTTTGACTTCACTGTTGGCAAATACTTGCGACAAGGTAATATCGGCATAATGACGTGCAGCATTGAGTTGTAAATTGGTCAGATCCGCAAAGTTTTTCGCCACTAGACTGTTAAATTTTGCATAAGGTTCAAAAATGTTTTTGTATTGAGCATTCATGTTTGAAAAGATATCACCGTATAGCATGTTGTATTACTCCATTGATTTATAGTGCTTAAAATTTAGTTATTGTTTAAAAAATAAATGAAAAAACTGACTCAGTGAGCACAGGGCTTATTGCATGTATAAACCGCCATTGATCGATAAGGTTTCACCCGTAATATAGGTGCCATACTCACCGATCAGATACATGACTGCCGCTGCAATTTCTTCAGGCTGGGCCAAACGCTGCAAAGGAATCTGGTCTTCAATACTTTTGATGACCTCTTCCCGCATGCCAGTAACCATCGGTGTCGCAGTATAGCCCGGTGCCACGACATTCACGCAAACATTGGAACGTGCACCTTCCTGGGCCAAGGCCTTGGTAAAACCGATCATGCCCGCTTTTGCGGCTGAATAATTGGCTTGACCAAACTGTCCTTTCAGACCATTGACCGAACTAATATTGACAATGCGTCCCTGCTTTTGCTCCAGCATTTTATTAAAGACTGGATGGGTCACGGTAAATAGCGTCTTTAAATTGGTATCGAGTACCTGCGACCACTGTTCGAATGACATTTTTTTAAATGTTGCATCGCGCGTGATGCCGGCATTATTTACCAACACATCTACGCGACCTTCAGCCTTTATCGCATCCTGGATCGCGGTCGTCGCATCAGCATGATTGGTCAGATCCGTTAAGACAAAACGAACGTCTTCCTGTTGGAAACCCTCATTTTTTAGCCACTGCATTTCCCGGTCTTCCTCACGAGGGACAACCGTTGCAATCACTTTATAATTCGCCTTCACCAGCTGACGACAAATCTCACTACCAATACCACCTAGTGCCCCTGTCACAAATGCGACTTTTCTTTCGGACATATCTTTACCTTTAGCAAATCGAAAAATGGTTGAGTGGATCCACAAAGATTCCTGAGAATCTGGACTTAAATTAACCTCTTCTATGTTAAAGCCCGATTACAAGCGATCGATTTTTTTATGAGCAAATGTAAATAACGATATGTTTGAGTAACCGCAAAAAGAAAATTAAATAAATTTTTTAGGATTAAAGCATTAGGTAAAAATAAAGGGTTTTTAATATTTACATTTGAATCAAATACTTAAAAATGACCTTGTTACGGTTTTTTTGCACAAAGATTTAAAAGTTAAATCTACCCTATGCTACTCAAATTCAAGGCACAATTCTGGTGTGATGTCTACCTAATTCGTTGAATTTATTGAGAACGGCTATACGTGTATGTATTTCATTAACCTGACTTTAAAAGTTCCTTGCATTTAGCGTGTCACCTAATAATTTAATACAATACATCTTGGTTTTTACCATACTTCGTCTAAGCCTGAGCTATCTACAAGTAAGTACAGTCTAGTACTATTTTTTTTTGATAATTAATTGCAATATCGATATGTCTTTGTCTTCTACAGAGGGTTGAATACTGATATCAGGGCGCACAATTTTTTTAGTGAAACACAAAATCTCTAAAACCCAGATTACCACATGAAATAAATATTTAATCACTTCACTTTTAATGACATTTTTTATTCACCACTTAAACTTAACTAATCCCATAAATAAGACCATATTTTTTTTAAAAATTCAGAATAAATATAAAAAGATATAGCCTAAAAAATAGCTCACAGTATTCAGACTTCAATATATTGAGTTCTTTAAACTAAACCACAGAATTCCTATAACAAAATAGTGTGATCTAGATAACAAACTATTATTACACTTTTTACGACAACTGATTATTTTTTAATCAAATAAAAATCTAAATTAAATTTCTATTAATTATTTTTTATTTATATTTTTCAATATATTATATATTAACGACCACTTAGTTTTAGATTAAAAGCTCTAATAAAGTATATTTTTACACTTATTTGTTTTTCTAGAGCATTTACTCTTTTTTTTATTGTGTTATTTTTGTCACATAGAGTAACAAATGATATTCGGTAAAACCGAAGTTACCAAAAAATGAATACTGAGCATAAATAACATAAAGCCGCAGTAAAAAATTTGTACCTCAAGGAAAGACAGACAATGAAATTAAAAACACTTAGTACAGCGATTCTTCTTGCAACAGTACCAATGACAGGGGCTTTTGCAGCTGCTTTGGACCGTTCAGGCCAATCTATTGCCGCTTTCTTACAACCAGGTAACTATTTTGAAGCGGGTATTTCAGTTTTAGATCCTAACGTATCAGGTAAATCTACGCCATTAGCACCAGGGCTACCAGCACAAAATACAGGTGATATGGCGAGTGATTATCACTTTCCTCATGCGGCCTTAAAACTTCAACTGACTGATAATTTCTCATTTGGTTTACTTTACGATCAACCATTTGGTGCAGATGCAGAATATACCACTCCTTCATTAAATTTTACTGATACCACTGGCGGTACATCAGCAGAAGTTAAAACTGAAAATTTAACTTTCTTATTTGGTTTTCAACCAAATCAAAACTGGAACTTCTATGCTGGACCAGTGATTCAAACTGCTGAGGGTGAAGTTTCATTACGTGGCTTAGCTTATGGTGGTCCAACAGCATTTGGTTCTTATGATGCGACAATGAAAAAAGATACCGAACTTGGTTGGATTGCAGGTATTGCTTATCAAATTCCAGAAATCGCATTAAAAACATCTTTAACATATCGTTCAGAAGTAGAACATGAGCTTCAAGCTACTGAAACTGTTGGCTATGGAACAACTAATCTTGCATTAAACCCAGCATTTACTCCTGGAAAAACTGCAGTTACTACCCCGCAATCTGTTAATCTTGATTTCCAGACAGGTGTGATGGCAGATACAGTCGCATTTGCTAATGTACGTTGGGTAAATTGGGAAGATTTTTCAATTCGTCCAAATTATTTTGGTCAAGCTGCTGATGCACGTGGTCTAATTGGTGCAAATCTTGTTGATTACTCTGATGATCAAATTTCAGCTACTGTAGGTATAGGTCGTAAATTAAGCGAAAAATGGGCAGGTAATGTCTCTGTAGGTTGGGACTCTGGTGCAGGTAATCCTGTAACCACTTTAGGCCCTACAGAAGGTTATTGGAATCTTGGTCTAGGTGTTCAATTTTCACCAACTCCTAACTACTTCATCGCTGGTGGTTTAAAATACTTCTGGTTAGGTGATGCAACTGCAAAAACTGCAGCAGTGCAAAATGTAGGTAAATTTGAAGATAGCGATGCTTGGGGTTACGGCTTAAAAATTGGCTACCGTTTCTAAAATTATTTGATAAATTAATAAAAGACCATTGTTCGCAATGGTCTTTTTACATTACACCACTTGTTTTTTTAAATGACACAATCTAGATGTTTTAAATTTAATCAAAAAGAATTACTTATATTGCCCTATTTTTTTAAGCTTATTACTCTAATTTTTTACTTATAAATCATTAATATACAAAAGTATTGTTAGTACTTTTACTCTATTCAAGTTCATTTTTTGAATTAGTCAGTTCATTTTGCACTCAGTCCTCAGCATTTACTCTTTTTTTATTTATGTTACTTTCCCGTAACTTTTAAAAAGATGAAGCGACTCAGGGAAAAGAATCTATGAAGCTTACAGCAATTCATTCAGCTATTTTACTCAGTTTAATTCCAGCTACAGCAACTTTTGCTGGTGGATTAGACCGTTCTGGACAATCAATTTCAGCTTTTTTACAACCAGGTAATTATGCTGAAGCAGGTATCTCAGTTTTAGATCCAACTGTTAAAGGTTCTTCTACTGTACAAGGTTTAGAAGGTGAAAAAATCAGTGACATGGCTGAAGATTATTATTTCCCTTCAGCAGCTATCAAAGTACAGGCAACTGATAAAATTTCACTTGGCTTGATTTACGATCAACCTTATGGTGCTGACTCTCAATATGCATCAACTGCAGGTTCGTTTGGAGATGGAATTGAAGGTACTTCTGTTGAAGTAAAAACCAACAACCTAACTGCTTTAATCGGTTATCAACCTACTGAAAACTGGAATTTCTATGCTGGTCCAGTATGGCAAACCGTAGAAGCCGACATTAAATTACGTGGTGAAGCATATGCAAAACCTTCTGCAGGAACTTTAAGTGGCTATAATATTAACGTAGAGCAAGAAGAAGCTTACGGTTGGTTAGCTGGGTTTGCTTACCAGATTCCTGAAATTGCTTTAAAAGCTGCTGTTACATATCGTTCTGAGATTAAACATAATGCTAAATCTAAAGAAACATATAATTTAATTCCGGGTTTTGCTTATATTGATAAACTAGAAGCTATTACTCCACAATCAGTAAATTTAGATTTACAAACAGGGATTTCTCAAAATACTTTGGCCTTTGCAAATCTTCGTTGGGTACATTGGGATCAATTTGCAGTAACACCTTCATTCCTAGCTCAAACTACTGCTGCATTGGGAGCAAAACAAAATCTGATTGATTATTCAGATGACCAATACTCAATTACCACTGGCCTTTCACACAAATTCAACAGTAAATGGGCAGGTACTGCAGCGATTGGTTGGGATTCTGGTGCAGGTAATCCTGTAACGACTTTAGGACCTACTGAAGGCTACTGGAATGTGGGTTTAGGTGGCCAATATAGCCCTGCTGAAAACTATTTTATTCAAGCTGGGGTTAAATACTTCTGGCTAGGCGATGCTCAAGCTCAAACTGGTGGGTCTGTAAAAGCTGATTTTGAAGACAATCATGCAATTGGTTATGGTATGAAAATCGGTTACCGCTTCTAATTGCGTTAAAAATTAGGATTAAAGAAGAAAGGGCGCTATAAGCGCCCTTCTTTTATTCCATAAACTTAAATATTAAGCTGGAATATCACGAACTGATGCATTACGAATGGCTTCTTTTAACGCTTCATAACCATGAATGGGTGGAAATTGCGGGAATTCAGCAATCACGTTTTCAGGCGCATCAAATAAGAAACCGTGGTCTGCTTCACCCAGCATCGTAGTATCATTATACGAATCACCCGCTGCAATTACACGGAAATTCAAACCGTGCAGCGCTTTCACTGCCTGACGTTTTTGATCCGGCTGGCGAAGTTTATAGGCAGAGATCATGCCCGCTTCATCAGTTTCTAGCTTGTGACAGAAAATGGTCGGCCAATCCAGTTGCTTCATAAGTGGATGAGCAAATTCATAGAAAGTATCTGAAAGAATAATCAATTGAAAATGAGTACTCACCCATTTTACAAATTCTTTTGCACCCGGGAAAGGTCCCATATCTGCAATCACTTCCTGAATATCATTTAAGCCTAAACCGTGCTCTTTTAAAATATTCAGACGTTGCGTCATCAACACATCGTAGTCCGGAATATCACGTGTAGTGGCTTCCAATGCTTTAATTCCAGTTTTCTTGGCGAAGTTAATCCAGATTTCTGGAACTAATACCCCTTCAAGATCAAGACATACGATTTCCATGGGTTCTCCCAATGTCAGTGAAAAAAATTTGCGCTATCATAGCTTAAAAATTGATATTTCATGTGCTGTTTTTTAAATCTATTTTATTCATAAGTATTTATTTTTTAGTGCTAAGCAGGCTATTTCAATTCTATTAAAATCATTGTGAATTAAATTAATATAGGTTTTTAAGTGTCCAAGCCTATACGCCAGGAACTATCATGACTACGATCCCCACCATTGACCTTGTTGATGCCCTTGCATCTGAATATGCCGCTAAATCTCCCAGCGAGATCATGGAACTTGCTTTAAGTCAAGAAGGTGAAATTGCAATTTCATTTTCAGGTGCTGAAGATGTAGTTTTGATTGATATGGCCTCTCACCTGGGTAAACCATTTCGTGTCTTTAGTTTAGATACCGGTCGTTTACATGCAGAAACCTATCAATTTATCGACCAAGTTCGTAAACATTACAGTATTGATATCGAAATTTGCTTCCCTGAAACAGAAACGATGCAAAAACTGGTCACTGAAAAAGGTTTCTTCAGCTTCTATCAAGATGGACATAAGGAATGTTGCGGCATTCGTAAAGTTCAACCCTTACGTAAAAAACTTGCTAAATTAGATGGCTGGATTACCGGTCAGCGTAAAGATCAAAGCCCAGGTACTCGCAATGAAATTCCTGTGGTTGAGGCCGATGCTGGTTTTTCTGGTCCAAGTAAACAGTTAATTAAGTATAATCCGCTAGCTAACTGGTCAAGCGCGGATGTATGGAATTATATTCGCATGATGGAAATTCCTTATAATCCGTTGCACGAACGTGGTTTTATTTCTATTGGCTGTGAACCGTGTACTCGCCCCGTCCTTCCGAACCAACATGAACGTGAAGGTCGTTGGTGGTGGGAAGAGGCCACCCATAAAGAATGTGGATTACATGCTGGAAACTTAAAAAAATAATTTTTCAAAAAAAGTCACTGTTTTTCAGTGGCTTTTTATTCACTTTTCCTTACACAGAAATCGGTTCTTTTCTTTTAAAAAAAGATATACTGAAAAAACGGTTTTTATAATTCTAACAAGCCTGTTCAAATAAGAACAGCCAATGAAATTGCAGTGAGGCATTCCACGCTATGCGTCCATTACACCCGATTGATTTTATTTTTCTGTCGCTAGAGAAACGTCAGCAACCGATGCATGTCGGTGGACTCTTTTTATTTCAAATTCCTGACAATGCACCTGAAACATTTATTCAAGATCTCGTTGCTGATATTCGTAAATCCAAGTGTCTTCCTGTTGCACCTTTTAATAATAAACTGAATGGCCTATTTTGGGATGAAGATCAGGAATTTGACTTAGACCATCATTTCCGTCACATCGCGCTTCCTCATCCAGGTCGAATTCGTGAATTACTGACTTATATTTCGCAAGAACATAGCGCTCTGCTGGATCGTGCCAAACCACTTTGGACTTGTAATATTATTGAAGGCATTGAAGGCAACCGCTTTGCCATGTACTTTAAAATTCACCATGCGATGGTGGATGGTATTGCAGGTATGCGTTTAGTTGAAAAATCACTGTCGCGTGATCCTCATGCAAAAAGTATTGTGCCGCTGTGGTGTGTTGAAGGGCCTCGCGCTAAACGCCTTAAAGAACCGCAAAAGAATAGCCGTATAAAAAAAATTATGGGTGCTTTAAAAGAGCAAATTGAAGCGACTCCCAAAGTCATGTATGAATTATCTCAAACCATTTGCAAAGATATGGGACGTAATCCTGACTATGTTTCAAGTTTTCAGGCGCCGAGTAGTATTTTAAATCAACGTGTGAGTTCTTCGCGTCGGTTTGCAGCACAATCCTTTGAACTAGGTCGCTTAAGCAAGATTGCCAAAGCACTCGGTGTGACCATTAATGATGTGGTATTGGCGATCTGTTCCGGCGCACTGCGTGAATATTTACTCAGCCAACACGCTTTGCCGAAAAAGCCCCTCATTGCCATGGTCCCTGCTTCCATTCGTGATGATAATTCTGATGTATCTAACCGTATCACCATGATTTTGGCCAATCTCGGCACCAATAAAGAAACACCATTAGAACGTCTGCAAATTATTCGTCGTAGTGTACTCAATGCGAAACAGCGTTTTAAACGCATGACCTCAAATCAAATTTTAAACTATAGTGCATTGGTTTACGGTGCAGCGGGTTTAAATATTGTGTCAGGCATGATGCCAAAACGCCAAGCATTCAATATTGTGATTTCGAATGTTCCAGGACCGCGTGAACCGCTATATTGGAATGGTGCCAAACTAGATGCACTTTATCCTGCTTCGATTGTTCTAGATGGACAAGCACTGAATATTACAATGACCAGTTATTTGGATAAATTGGAAGTGGGCTTAACGGGCTGTCGAAATGCATTACCTAAAATGCAAAACCTGCTGACTCACCTGGAAGATGAAATTCAGCGATTTGAAGAGATCGTGGGTCACGAAACCCCAAAGTTAAAGGCGGTGAGTTAACCGCAAGCAATAAAGAATAAACATGAATAAATTAAGGGGCTTTTGATGAGCCCCTTAATTTTTAATACTACGACATTGATTTAATAATTGATGGCAGACCGAATGAATCATGGCAGCAGTAATCTGAATTTCTTTGCCTTGTTCATCGACGATATAACCATTCTGTGTTGGTTTATTATCTAACGTATTCAAACTTTTTTTAATAACCACTTGACTCATACTCATGTCATACCTCTTTTTGCTAAGCCAAAAGGGAGATTTTGGCTTTGGCTACTGTGTACGACTAGTATTAAAAATTACACCGAGAAAGTAAAATTTCAGATGTAACAAGTATTTAACGATATTCTGTTACAATTTCAACTCAGAATGATATCGTATTGCTCTTGCGTATATAGATTTTCCACCTGAAACTTGATCATACGCCCTATAAAGTGCTCTAAATCGGCCACTGCCGGTGCTTCAGCTGTTAACAATCGGTCAATCACCAAAGGGTGTGCAACAACGGTAAATTCACTTTTTGATTCAAAAGCGCGCGCATATCTTAAAATTTCTCTAAAAATTTCATAACACACCGTCTCTGCAGTTTTCACATAGCCACGTCCCTGACAGGTCGAACATGATTCACATAACAAGTGTTCTAAAGATTCACGGGTACGCTTACGGGTCATTTCGACCAAGCCAAGCTCGGATACTTGCGTGATTTTAGTTTTGGCATGATCACGTTCCAGCATGCGCTCAAACTGGCTCATTACTTCTTCACGATGCTGCGCTTCCTGCATATCAATGAAGTCGATAATGATAATGCCCCCCAAATTACGCAAACGCAGCTGACGTGCAATCACTTGCGTCGCTTCCATATTGGTTTTGAACACGGTATCTTCCAGTGTCCGACCACCGACATATGAACCAGTATTGACATCAATCGTGGTCATCGCTTCAGTCTGGTCTAGCATCAAATAACCGCCAGACTTGAGCGCTACACGCGTTTGTAGCGCTTTTTGAATATCTTCTTCTACATTGTACAAGTCGAAAATAGGACGTTCACCTGGGTAGTGCACCAGTCTCGTTTGCATACTGGGTACAAACTCTTCGACAAATTCTTGCAACTTGGCATGAATTTCACGCGAATCTACTGAAATTTTGGCCGTATCTTCATTGGCTAAATCACGAATCACCCGTTGCGGAAGTGGAAGCTCTTCAAAAATCAGTGAAGGTACAGCGATGCTGGTTTGCTTGCGCTGAATAAACTCCCAAAGCTTGGCCAAATACGCCATATCCTGGGCAATTTCTGATTCTGGAATACCTTCAGCAGCGGTTCGTACAATGACACTGCCCGGTAGCTTATGTTCAGTCTGAATGCCTTCAATCATCGAACGTAAGCGATCACGCTCCTCTTCCGATTCAATACGTTGTGAAACGCCAATATGATGACCATAAGGCATCAGAACCAGATAACGCGAAGGAATAGAAAGGTCGGTACTTAAACGTGCACCTTTGGTTCCAAGCATGTCTTTCATCACTTGAACAGTGAGGATCTGACCCGGTTGGAGCAATTCAAAAACATTGGGTGTGGGTTGATTACGTGGCCAAACCATATCGTTAATATGCAAAAATGCGGTACGAGATAAACCAATATCTACAAACGCGGCTTGCATACCCGGCAAAACGCGAACAACTTTGCCTTTGTAAATATTTCCAACCAAACCACGTTTAACCGTGCGCTCTACAAATAGTTCATTGACCGTACCATTTTGGATTAAGGCCACCCGACATTCCATAGGTGTGACGTTAATCAACAACTCGTCAGACATAATAAGACTCAAAACATTATAAAAATTCTTTTTTTCAGCCGTTAATTTAGTGCCTTAACCGACTGTAATAACTGTACTGTCTCATATAAAGGTAAGCCCACAACGTTACTATAACTTCCTTCTATGCGAGGAATATAACGTGCTGCAATACCCTGAATGGCATAAGCTCCCGCTTTGCCTACAGGTTCGCCTGTCGCCCAATAACTTTCCATATCATCGAGACTTAATTGTTGAAACTCAACCTGCGTTCGTACCACTATACTTGATTTTTCTGTGGTTGTACGTACGCAAACACCTGAAAATACATCATGTTTACGACCCGAAATACGTTGCCACATTTCAAAAGCATGTTGTTTAGACTCAGGTTTACCTAAAATTTGATTATCGACACTTAAACTGGTATCCGCTGCAATAACAATAGCATCGGGGAATTGATCCAAGACTACCTGAGCTTTGCTGCATGCGAGGCGTTCAACATAGGCTGCAACGCCCTCGCCTGCTAAAACCGATTCATCAATCTTGGGACTAAAAATTTCAAATTCCAGTCCGAGTTGCTGAAGCAGCTTGCGACGGCGCGGAGAACTCGAAGCGAGAATTAAACGCGCCATTTTCTTAAGAGAAAATAAATAACAGGGAAAACTAAAACGCTGCTCAATAAGGGCTGCCAGTGTCTTGCAATCGAAAATTGCAAACCGCCCATAATTTGAGCCACCCAGGTCATAAACAAATGCGCCAACACGGCCAAGAAGCTAATGACCCAGAGATTAGCAAAGGTCAAAATGCGTCGTTCCCGGGTTAAAAATCTGGCGATAAAAGTGATCATCACAAATGTTAAAGCATTCATTCCCAAGGGTGCATCAACCAGAAGATCGGTAAAAATACCGGTCGCAAAGGCAAACCAGATCCCACACCATGTCGGCTGGCACATGATCCAAAACAGCATCACCAGCAACATGAATAATGGACGTGCGCCTGAAATAGCATAGGACAATGGATAAACAATCAGTACTGAACTGATAATGACTGAAACAATAATGGCAATGAGAGGATCACGTTTATTTTCAGAACGTAATTTAGCGAGCAGCATACGGTTGCTCCATCGCTAAAGAATCAGAAAAAAGCACCACCACATGATGTCCACCTGCCAGTTGAGCGGCTGGAATAACTTCAATTTTGGCAAATTCACCCGAATTATGTCGATTCACTTTAGACACTGTTCCCACTAAGTAACCCGCAGGGAAATGTGCACCCAAACCTGAGCTATACACTTTCTCACCGACTTTGATGTTGGCACTGGTTGGAACATATTCCATTTTCAAATGACCTAAATCACCTGTACCCGTGACAATGGCACGCATTCCAGTATGTTCCAAACGTACAGATAGAGAATGCTCTTTATCGGACAACAGCATGATCCGGCTACTGTGCGGATAGACATCGATAATTTGCCCCATAATGCCTTTGTCATCCAAAACCGTTTGACCGACTTTGAGCTGGCTGCTTGCACCACGGTTAATCACAATAATATGTCTGAGTGGATCTGCATCTGTACCGATTACTTCTGCAATTTCCATACGCCCATCAATAATCAGCGGCGTATCGAGTAAACCTCTTAGACGGGTATTTTCAGCAGAAAGTTCAGATAATTTTTGCAGACGAACTTGCGCCTGTAAAAGCTCGGCTTGCATCGCGGTATTTTCACGACGTAACTGGGCTTCAGACTTGGTTTGTTGATTTAGCCATTCTCGCGATAACACTGGATAACTTGCTAAGGCATAAATAGGATTATATGCCGCATACAAGACATCACGTGCGGGCTGAATCACATGTGGCATGCGCCAGTTAAAAAACAGCACAACCCAGCATGTGAGAACCGCAATGATAAATGAGCGAAAAGATGGCGGTTGTCTAGAAAACAGATTTGTTTGCACCCGCCTGGTCCTTAACTTAGCCTACAAATAGCATGTCATGATTTGGGTTATCAAAGAATTCTAAGACTTTACCGCCACCACGCGTCACGCAAGTTAAAGGATCTTCTGCGACAACCACAGGCAAACCTGTTTCTTGTGCAAGCAGTTTATCGAGGTTACGTAATAATGCGCCGCCACCTGTCAATACAATACCGCGCTCTGCAATGTCTGATGACAATTCAGGCGGGGTTTGTTCAAGGGCAGATTTCACCGCAGACACAATATTTTGTAATGGGTCAGAAATGGCTTGCATAATTTCATCAGAAGTAACGGTAATTGCACGAGGCACACCTTCTGCCAGGTTACGACCACGAACTTCAATTTCGAGTGGTTTAGCACCTTCATCCGGCAATGCCATACCCACTTCTTTTTTAATCACTTCAGCAGTGGTTTCACCAATCACGCAACCATGTGCTTTACGCACATAGTTAATGATCTGTTCATCAAATACATCACCACCAATACGTAGTGAGTCTGCATAAACACAGCCTTGCAATGAAATAATGGCAATTTCAGTGGTACCACCACCAACATCAACCACCATTGAACCACATGCTTGCTCAACCGGCATACCCGCACCAATTGCAGCAGCCATTGGCTCTTCAATTAAGCGAACATCACGCGCACCGGCATTGAACACCGCTTCACGGATGGCACGACGCTCTACCAGTGTCGATTTGCACGGCACACAAACCACAACTCGCGGTGCAGGTGGGAATAGACGTCTTTCATGCACTTTACCAATAAACTGGTTCAGCATGGTTTCAGTCACTTCAAAATCGGCAATCACACCATCTTTCATGGGACGGATTGCGGTAATATTCGCAGGAGTACGACCCAGCATTTGCTTTGCATCAAGACCTACCGCGGCAACGATTTTTTGTGAACCACTGTGACGAATGGCCACAACTGTCGGTTCATTTAATATAATGCCTCGTCCTGGTGCATAAATAAGTGTATTTGCTGTACCTAAATCAATGGCTAGATCGGGCGAAAACAAGCCAATTAGTCTTTTTAGAATCACGGAGACGTTCTCGATTAAACTTTATGTGGACGCAAGGTGGCAACTTTAACTAAATGTGATGATTTGAACAAGTCAATCGCTTATTATAACGCACGATATTTTGAATTTTTTTAATACTGATCAGGTGATGTTATGTCTACAACGGATGCACAGCATTCTGCAGATTTAAATGCACAAACAGTTTCAGCAATCGCCAATCTTGCACGATTGTCGCTAGATGATACGCAATCTGCTGAATATGCTCAAAGTCTAAATAAAATTTTAGGCATGATGGAAACCTTAAAAGGCATTGACACTGAAGGTGTCGAGCCGCTTAAAAGCCCATTTGACCATCCGCAACCCTTACGTGAAGACGTGGTTTCTGAAGAAAATCATCGTGAAGAATATCAAGCTGTTGCACCTGCAACTCAAGATGGCTTGTACCTTGTGCCACGCGTGATTGAATAATTTCCAATCAGTCAAACCATTTTTGTTAAATTAAACGTAAAGAATTATTTCTCATGACAGATTTACATCGCTTATCGATTCGTGAACTTTCTGAGGGTTTAGCTGGTTCTAAATTCTCGTCTCGTGAACTCACCGAACATTATTTAAAACGCATTGAAAAAATCGATGCCCAAGTACAAAGTTATGTCACGGTTACGCCTGAACAAGCCTTAGCTCAAGCGGATGCTGCAGATGCCCTGCGCAAATCTGGAATGGCTAATGTACTCACTGGTGTTCCCGTTGCACACAAAGATATTTTCTGTACCCAAGGCATTAAAACCACTGCCGGTTCTAAAATGCTGGATAACTTTATCTCTCCTTACGACGCAACCGTTGTAGCGAAAGGTAAAGTTGCAGGTTTGGTGACTTTAGGTAAGGCGAACATGGACGAATTTGCCATGGGTTCGACCTCTGAGTCATCTTACTTTGGCGCAACCAGAAACCCGTGGGCACTGGATCATGTTCCAGGTGGTTCTTCAGGTGGTTCTGCGGCAGCTGTAGCAGCTGACCTTGCACCATTTGCAACTGGTACTGACACAGGTGGTTCAATTCGCCAACCTGCATCTTTTTGTGGTCTTACAGGCTTAAAACCGACTTATGGTCGTGTCTCTCGTTTCGGTATGATTGCGTATGCATCCTCTTTAGACCAAGGCGGCCCAATGGCGCGTTCGGCTGAAGACTGTGCCTACTTGATGAACGTGATGGCGGGTCACGATGCCAAAGATTCAACTTCGATGGATCAAGACGTTGATGATTACGTAGCGAACTTGAACGGCACTTCGGTTAAAGGTTTGCGTATTGGTATTCCTAAACAGTACTTTAATGTTGCAGGCTTAGATGCTGACGTTAAAGCACGTGTTGAGGAATCGTTGAAAAAACTGGAAGAAATGGGCGCAACTTTGGTTGAGATTGATCTCAACATGACTGACGCTTATGTTCCGACGTATTACCTGATTGCGCCTGCTGAAGCTTCATCTAACTTACAGCGTTTTGATGGTGTGCGTTATGGTTACCGCTGTGAAAATCCGGTGGATTTAACAGATTTGTACAAGCGTTCACGTTCAGAAGGTTTTGGCCCTGAAGTGCAACGTCGTATCCTGATTGGGACTTATGCACTTTCTGCCGGTTATTACGATGCTTACTATGTAAAAGCACAAAAAGTACGTCGTTTAATCCAGCAAGATTTCTTGAAAGCTTTTGAATCGGTTGATGTGATTGCTGCACCTTCTGCACCAACCACAGCTTACAGAATTGGTGCGAACCTCACACCAGTTGAAATGTACCTGGGTGACATCTACACCATCGCGGTGAACTTGGCCGGCCTGCCAGCCATTAATGCGCCTGTAGGTTTTGACAAAGATAACTTACCGGTTGGCTTACAGTTGATTGGTAACTACTGGTCAGAATCTCAATTGTTGTCTGTTGTGCATCAATACCAACAAGCAACCGATTGGCATACCAAACGCGCGGCAATTGCTGAGGAGAACGCATAATGGCTCAAGCTCAAAAGAAACCGAAGTCAAACCTGATTGATGGTTGGGAAGTCGTTATTGGTATCGAGATTCACACTCAGCTTGCGACCAATTCTAAAATCTTCTCAGGTTCATCGACTGAGTTTGGTAATGATCCGAATACGCAGGCGAGCCTTGTAGACTTGGCAATGCCGGGTGTATTGCCGGTACTGAACAAAGCAGTGGTTGATCTTGCGATTCGCTTTGGTTTAGGTATCGATGCGTATATTGACAAAGCCTCTGTATTTGCACGCAAAAACTACTTCTACCCGGATTCTCCAAAAGGCTACCAGATTAGCCAGATGGACAACCCGATTGTGGGTTTGGGTCACATCGACATCCAGCTTGAAGATGGTACGGTTAAACGCATTGGCGTAACACGTGCGCACCTTGAGGAAGATGCCGGAAAATCGATTCATGACCAGTTTGAAGGTATGTCAGGCATCGACTTGAACCGTGCAGGGACACCTTTACTTGAAATCGTATCTGAACCAGATATGCGTTCGGTTGAAGAAGCGGTTGCTTACATCAAGGCCATTCACACCCTTGTGCGTTGGTTAGGCATTTCTGACGGTAACATGGCGGAAGGTTCATTCCGTTGTGACTGTAACGTATCTTTACGCCGTCCGGGTCAACCGTTCGGTACACGTTGTGAGCTTAAAAACCTCAACTCATTCCGTTTCATTGAACAAGCGCTCAATGTTGAAATTGAACGTCAAATGGAAATTCTGGAATGGGATGGTACCATCGACCAGGAAACGCGTTTGTTCGATCCTGTGAAGATGGAAACGCGTTCAATGCGTTCGAAAGAAGAAGCGAACGATTACCGCTACTTCCCTGACCCAGACTTGTTGCCTGTGGTAATTGCGGATGAGCAAATCGAAGCGATTAAAGCAACCATGCCTGAGCTTCCTGCTGCACGTCGTGAGCGTTTTGTCGCTGACTTTGGTGTAACTGAGTATGATGCTCATGTATTGACGCTTACACGTGAAATGTCAGAGTTCTATGAAGCTGTTGTGGCTGCTGCTGGCGGTGCTGCGCAAGGTAAGATTGCGGCAAACTGGGTGATGGGTGAATTCTCTGGTGCTTTAAACAAAGCAGGCTTAGATTTGGCGGACTCTCCTGTTACAGCTGAGAAACTTGGTGGCATGATCGCGCGTATTGTGGACAACACGATTAGCGGTAAGATCGCGAAACAAGTGTTCGGCTTTATGTGGGACGAAGGCAAAACTGCAGACGAAATTATTGCTGAGAAAGGCTTGAAACAGGAAACTGATACAGGCGCAATTGAAGCAATTATTAAGGAAGTGCTTGCCGCTAACGAGAAGATGGTTGAAGAGTATAAATCTGGTAAAGAGAAAGCTTTCAACGGTCTAGTTGGTCAAGTAATGAAAGCGTCTAAAGGGAAAGCTAACCCTGCACAAGTGAATGAATTGATGAAGAAATTGATTGGTTGATCTAATCTTTCTTTAAAAGAAAAACCCGCTTTAGAGCGGGTTTTTCTTATTTTATTAGCTTATTTAATTTCTTATTCAAAACATCATCTAAAAATAGATGAGGATGCCAATCATCTGTAGTTTTTTTGAATGCCTCTCTTTCAAAGATAATACTAGTTAATAATCCTGATAGTGGATCAGCCATACCAACTAGTGTTGTTGTTGCAAATTTAACGGCATTCCAATTAACTTTATCAAAAATGTTTTGCCTTTTGATTACATCATGAAATATTTCATTGTCAGATCTTGATGGGTCTAAAAACCATTCTCGAAATTTCTGCGTATTTAAATCATCTCTAATTTCTAAAACTTGTTTAATACTCAATAAATCTAACCGATATAAATCATAAATATCAGGGATACCTTTATGCTCTGCAATAGACTTCTTTCATAAATCATTTTTTACTCAGCTCCTGGTTATAAATTCCAGCAATTAAATTGAATCTCAAACCGAGTCTTTTGCCTCTATTTCGATAACGCTCAGCAAGGATTTTGAAGGT
>NZ_JABERK010000098.1:0-927 GCF_013004315.1 Acinetobacter sp. ANC 5378 | reverse complement strand
TGTTATTCCCAAGTAGAAATGTCCTACCTAATAACCAAATAGAAATGTCCTATATGGACATTTCCAAGTCAAGCACAGGATTCAGATTTCGTTGTTGAATTGCTGTTTTCTGTGCACGTCTGCTTGGCATCTTTTGAGAACGATTGCGTTTGTTTTGTTGTTCCAGTTCTTCATGCTGTTGTTGGATATGATTCAGAACAGCACCCAACCGTTTATTCTCAACAATCTCTCGCTGGTTGAGCTGACTTAATTTATCGAAGATGCTGTAATTGATCTTCCGGCCTTCATGCATGATGGCTACAGTACCATCCGGGTATTCTAGAAACTCAAGATATTTACCAATCAGCCTCTGGTTTTCTTCTGTACTCTCCAGGAGATATACACATTTATCATAAGTAATGGTCAGGCTATTGGTGACTCTACGTGGCTCTCGCCAGGTAAAAATATCATCTAATTGCTCAGCTGTTTCGGTGGCAGAGCGGTGTAAGTTCTTAGGATTAAAGGCCATCTTTGCAAACTTGAGATTGAACTGCTCAATAAAGCAGGGTAACCACTTATTCGCATCTGCAATCGAACTGATACCTTCCAGGCGCATCTCCTTAATCAGACGGTCCTGAAGGGTTCTGTTGGCCCGTTCCACCCGTCCTTTGGCCTGAGGGGAGTTAGCGAAGATGATATCGATATTGAGGGTACTGAGTACGCGTCCAAACTGGGTAATCTTGCTGTCTTTCTTGCTGCTTTGATTCACCCTAAAGACTGAATGTTTGTCGCTGTAAAACGCTAAAGGCTTACCATGCTGTTCAACATACAAGCGTGTCGAAATCATATAGTCAAAGGCTGATTCTGATTCACAGAAGCGTAAATGCTGCAATTTGCCTGTGGCATCATCGATAAAGACTAGCAGACAGCATTTAGCGGCTCTTCCTT